>CACWYF010000107.1:929-6321 GCA_902765035.1 uncultured Eubacteriales bacterium | reverse complement strand
CCCTAATCCCTAATCCCTCATCCAACTATATGTTCAGCCCGTATTCGTGTTTGATTTCTTCCATGACGAAGGTGCTCTCGATGCTGCCCACACTTTCGATGGCTCCCAGGGTGTTCAGCAGGAAGTCCTGATAGTCGTGCATGTCGGCAGCGTGAATCTTGAGCAGATAGTCGAAGTTGCCGCTGATGTTGTAGCATTCGGTTACCTGCGGCACCTGCCTGATGCGCTCTGTGAAGTCGGAGGCGATGGACGTGTTCATGCGGCGCAGCTTGACATTGCAGAAGACGAGGAAGCCCTTGTTCAGTTTGGCGGCGTCGAGCACGGCAATGTATTTCTTTACATACCCCAGCCGCTCGAGGCGCTTCATGCGTTCGAAGACGGGCGTCGAGGAGAGGTGCACCTCGGTTGCCATCTCCTTGATGGTCTCGAGGATCTCTGTTTCGCTGTTTCTCTGTATTATGAAAAAGTCGCTGTCCCTGCCGCCGTGTTCAGGGAATTCCCCGTTGTTTATAAGGTGCGAGTTGGTTACGATGCGGCTGTCCTCAGCCTGCCTGAATATCTCTCTGAGTCTTGTGGTGTGTATCCTCTCGCTGGCGATCATGTCGCGCAGGACGTTGCCCGCTCCGACCGACGGCAGCTGGTCAGCGTCACCCGTGAATATGAGTCTGGTGCCGGTCTTGACTGCCTCGAGAAGCCCGTCCATCAGCATTATATCTATCATCGAAGCCTCATCAACGATGATGACATCCTGCTCGAGCGGATTCTCATCATTCCTGCCGAAGTTGAGCATGTCCTCATCTTCAGAATACACGTACTCCAGAAGACGGTGGATGGTCATAGCCGGGCTTCCGGTCGCTTCCTCCATGCGCTTTGCGGCGCGGCCTGTCGGAGCGGCAAGCGCCACGCTGAGCCCGAGCCTCGCGAATATCCTTACAAGAATATTGAGTATCGTTGTTTTGCCCGTACCCGGTCCGCCCGTGATTATTGAAACATTGTTGGCAAGCGCCGCATATACGGCATCCATCTGGTCACCGGACAGAGATATCCTTATCCCGTCAGCCTCCATGCCCGACTCCGCATCACTTATGAGATTGTCAGGCGATGCCGCAAGAGGCGCCGCCTCCGCACTGCGGATCCTCGAGAGATTGTATGCCACTCTCTGCTCTGCCTGATAGTAACCGTACAGGTACACCACCGGCACGTCATCTATGCTGTCCTCCTCGAGCTCACCGTTGAACACCATCTCGCTGACAGAGTCCCTGACATTCTCTCTCGAAGTGTCAAGTAGCTCCGCCACCTTCTCCACGAGGAGCTCCTCTGGCATCAGGGTGCTGCCGCTGACAGCCCATGTCCTGAGAGCATGCCTTATGCCGCTCTCGATCCTGTACGGACTGTCCGGTTCGAATCCGAGCTTCGCGGCTATCCTGTCAGCTCTCTGGAATGTTATGCCGCGGATGTCCTCCACCAGTATGTACGGATTGTCGCTTACTACCTCCATGGAGTCAGGGCCGTAGCATTTATATATCCTGATGGCATCTGTCATCTCGATGCCAAGCTCCCTGAGCTCGATGGATATATTGGCAAACTCACGTGACTCAGCGTAGGAATCCGAGATCCTGGCAAGAGACTTAGG
Source organism: uncultured Eubacteriales bacterium (assembly GCA_902765035.1). GTDB lineage: Bacteria > Bacillota > Clostridia > Peptostreptococcales > Anaerovoracaceae > Crickella. The sequence continues at coordinate 4,688 of CACWYF010000107.1, read as the reverse complement.
TCCGATACCGTTTATGCTCAGGAGCTTCTCCGGGGTCTTTTCGATGATGTCCAGCGTTTCAGCGCCGAATGCGTCGACGATGGTCCTGGCCATTTTAGGTCCGATGCCGCGGATGTTGCCCGCAGCAAGGAACTCAAATATCGCATCCTCGCCCTCAGGCACGAGCTCTTCATATCCGGTGAAGCTGAACTGCTCCCCGTACTTGGGATGGATGGTGAACTTCCCTTCAAGGCGGTATCTGGCACCTTCTTTAGGCTCAGCAACAGAACCGGCTATTCTGACCGCGCCCTCATCCGTATCGAGGACCGCGACAGTATAGCCGTTTCCCGCGTTGTTGAATATTATTGTGGTAAGTGTTCCTTCCTTCTGCATTATCTCCTGCTTCCCGATGTGACAAAAAGAACCGTCCCCACTGTCACATCAGAATGTACTCTTATATATCTTCCTGTTGTCGAGGGTGAATACCTTGTCGCTGAATCCGCCCGGCTCGACATTCTTCACGGCATCTTCCATGTCGAACATCTTGGCGTCTGTCATGTCGAGGTAGTGGAGCATCTCTGCCTCAGGGAAAAGCGGCTTCTTAGGGCTGCCGTATTCAGGCTCGTAGTGATGCGAGATAGCCATGTGCTGCATCATTACAGTCTTCTCTTCTCCGATCCCGAGCTCCTTGCACTTCGCTCCGAGCGTGACCGCTCCCATTACAAGGTGTCCGAGCATTTTGCCCTCGAAGGTGTACTCAGGGACAACGCCGTTCTCATCAGAATTCAGCTCGTTCAGCTTCTCGATATCGTGAAGCGCGACGCCTGCAAGCAGCAGATCTCTGTTCAGGTTGGTGTAGACCTCGCATGCGCGCTCGCCCATCATCATCATTCTCTTGACGTGATACAGAAGGCCTGCATACTCAGCATGATGGTTGCTCATCGCAGCCGGCCAGAACATCAGCCTGTCCTTCTCGTCCTCATAGAAGCTGAGGCACAGCTTCTTAAGGTCCTCGTCCTCGAATCCGTTTATTCTGCTGAGAATGTACTCATACATAGCCTCAGGCGATTCCGGCGCAGCCTTGAAGAAGTCCGATCTGTCGATCGTTTCATCCTTGGCGCGGCCCTTGATCGCATCGAGCACGAGCTGGTTCTTGCCCTGATACTCCTTGCACCTTGCGACTACCGAAATGATCATTCCCGGTCTGATCCTGCTGAAGCTCTCCACCTCGTCCGGTGACAGAGACCACTTCACTGCCTGGATGTCTCCGGTCGCATCAGCAAGAGTCATATACAGATGCCTCTTGCCGTTGTTTCCGTCGCGGATATCGGCGTTTCTTACAAGATACCTGTCTTCGAGCCTTCCCGCTTCGTCAGGCCTTAGGTCTTTTATAAAATAAGGTTTCATTTTATCTCCTTTATCTTCTCAGTTTTATTCTCAGTTATTCTTATCCGCCATTTATCACTATTATACCTGCCGTCCGCCTCAGCGGCCTCTTTGCCGTCTGCAGTCATACAGGTTTCAGCTCATTTCCATACTCATAGGATTATATCATATCTGCTGAAGCTGTGTTATAATCCTCTTGTGAATTATTGATCCCGCACATGCGGTTATGAGAACGGAGGGCAAAATGGAATTTGATGCTGTCAAAGCGACGAACGCAACAGTCGAATGGATACGCCAGTGGTTCGAGAAAAACGGACCGGGCTGCAACGCTATTGTAGGAATCAGCGGAGGAAAGGACAGCTCCATCGCTGCCGCTCTCTGTGCGGAAGCTCTCGGCAAGGACAGAGTCATCGGAGTCATGATGCCTAATGACGTACAGTCAGACATCGACATGGCACAGCTCCTGGTCAATCACCTCGGCATCGAGAACTATACCATCAACATCGGCACAACATTCAACGCTCTGACCAAGGAGCTGAAAGAAGCCGGCATCGAGCTCAGCAAGGACTCGATAATCAACCTCCCGCCAAGGCTCAGAATGTCCACTCTCTACGCAGTAGGACAGAGCCGCAACGGCAGAGTAGTCAACACCTGCAACCTCTCCGAGGACTGGGTAGGCTACTCGACCAGATACGGTGATTCCGCAGGCGACTTCAGCCCGATGTCATTCTTCACAACTGCTGAGATCAGAGCCATCGGCCGCGTCCTCGGACTGCCTTCAGTGCTGATCGAAAAAGTCCCTACAGACGGACTTTCAGGCATGTCCGATGAGGAAAAGCTCGGCTTCACATACGAGGTGCTCGACAGATACATCCGTACAGGCGAGATCGATGACCCTGAGACCAAGAAGCGCATCGACTACCTGCACGAGAAGAACCTCTTCAAGCTGAGATTCATGGACTGCTTCAAGTACGAAGGCTAGTACTGATTGTATCCCGGCCGGGATGTGAATTCAGTACAGATTATGAGATAGCAAAAGCGCCGTAAATCATGCGATTTACGGCGTTTGTCATTTCTGTTTCCCTGCCGGCACTCCATGGCAGCATCTCTGCAGAGTCATTGTGTGCCGGGCGGTATCTCCCTTACTGCTCTTTTCCTTTTCCTTTTGCAAGCCTGTCGAGAACGGTCTTGTATCCGCCCTCGCCGTAAGTCAGGCACTTGTTGACACGGCTGATGGTCGCAGAGCTTGCGCCTGTCGCTTTGCTTATCTCACTGAATACAGTTCCCTCATCCAGAAGCCTGGCCACTTCAAGCCTTGCGGACAGATCAAGCGCCTCCTTGATCGTAGCAACGTCATCGAAAAACTTCCTGCACTCCTCTTCATTCTCCAGTGCAAGTATCGCCTTGTAAAACTGCTGCAGATTCTTCTTTTCCTTTTCAGTGATCATCGTCCTGCTCCTGTTTTGCTTATCTGTATCCGGCCTGTTCCCGGCACAACAGTGTCCCCGGAACGAAGCGCACTCCTATTGTATCATTATTTGTTCGCACTTTAAAGCGCTAAAGCGCATTTTCTCTGTTCTTTTCTCTGTTCTTTCCCCCGCGCATCTCTGCGCTGCACGTGCCGCCTGCACAATACAGCACACTCTGCGCCGTCCGAATGCATCGGGGCACGTCCTTGACCGCTGCTCGCAGGGTGAAATATAATGTTACGGAAATCTGAAAGGAAAACAGGGGCATGGAAGATTCTAAGAAGAAAAACAACGGAAGACTAATGGAGCGGATCGCCGCTGTTATATGCGGCCTTCTCCTGCTCGTAGTGATCCTTATTACATCGACTCAGGCACTATGCTACTGGATACCTGACTGGTGGCGCAATGAGTATGCAAAATACAACACGCCTCAGTATGTCACCGGTGAGATGTCTCTCGACGATGCGGTATACATCACTGAGCAGATGCTCGACTACTGCCTCGGCAGGATCGACACGCTCGACGATACGGAGGCGACCATAGACGGAGTCAAGGCGCCGTTTTTCACTGAGCGCGAAAAGCTCCATCTCGCAGACTGCAGGAACATCTTCCTCGGAGCCGTGAAGTTCCGCGTTGTGTCTGTGCTTATGATCATTGGCCTTCTTTTTGCCATATGGTTCTCGGTAAAGAACAACACAGATGCATCGCTTGTGAAGACGCAGTATGCCCGCGTGCTTGCCGGAGGTTATCTGACCGCGCTTGTCATCCTTGTCGTATTTGCGATCTTCCTTATTATAGTCGGAATGAACAACTTCACATTCCTCTTCACCAAGTTCCACCACGTCTTCTTCGACAACGACCTGTGGATACTCGACCCGAGGCACGACAACCTCGTCAACGTGATGCAGGAATCCGTCTTCTCCGA
>CACWYF010000107.1:0-908 GCA_902765035.1 uncultured Eubacteriales bacterium | reverse complement strand
AGCATACGTGGGTAATCGACGAGGAGGCCGCCGCCGTGGCGGTGGCCGCCGCGGTGCTCGCCGTGATCAGTGCCGAAATATTAAGGAGGACAGCTGCCGTTTCCCGGTAATCACCGTTCAGCCGCTGCACACACATTTCTACAAGCAAAACGCTGCCGCACTTCTCAGTGTGACAGCGTTTTTTCATACAGTATTTTCCAGTGTAATCCTTCTCAGTGCTGCAGGATCATCAGTCCTCCTCACAGCCTGTGGTGCTGCTGAAGAAAGGCATCACCAGCGCTCTCGCTTCGGCTATGCTTATGTCCTGAGCCTCCGCGATCTTAGCCAGGTCATCGTATTCCGCCTTGACCCTGTCCGCGCCATAGCCCGTGACATGCTTGTATCTCACAGCTCCGTACGGAGTTTCAGCCGACCCTTCCGTGCGGTCAAGCACATACCGCTCGGATATGACCTCCCTTATTCCTATGGTCGTGGTATATCTGAACAGAAGGCGTGCAAAACGCTCTTTCTCCTCCCCGTCGTCGGCGCACATGACAGTGATCAGATGCGCAGGTCTTCCCTTTTTCATGACGATAGGCGTTATCTGCACATCTCTGGCGCCTGCTTTCATCAGCTGCTCAGCAGCAAAAGCCAGTTCCTCTGAGGTCATGTCATCTATATTGCATTCGAGTTCGCATACCCTGTCTTTTCTGTCTGCCATCTCAGGTCCTCCGTGCTTCCTAACGGGTCTCTTCATCTATTATAACCGAATCGTACATATCACCGATCAGTCTGTCTATCTCTTCTTTTCTCTCAGTCGCCATGTCATGCTGCCCGGAAGTCACCTGAATCAGCGCGTTTCCATCCCTGAGCCTTACGCGGAAGTCCCTGAATCCCATATCAAAGAGCCCCGCCTCGGCCTTCTCGGT
>CACWYF010000106.1 GCA_902765035.1 uncultured Eubacteriales bacterium | reverse complement strand
ATCTCAATAAGGGCCAGAAGCAGATAAACAGCGCCAGAAAGAAGGCAAAGTCCGCTCAGTCTGATCTTGAAAAGACTGAAGCCGACCTTACCGGACAGCTGGAAAAAGCTGATGCGGGCATAGAATATATTAACAGTGAGAAAGCAAAGGCTGAAGCGGGTCTTGCTAAGGCAAACGCCAGCAGGAAGCAGCTGACAGATGCGAAGGCCGGGCTTGAGCAGCAGCTTGCTCAGGCCGAGAGTGCTGACGAACCTGATCAGCAGGAAATAGCGGGTTTTAAAGAACAGATCGCTGACATCGATGTGAAGATCGCCGAAATCGATCAGGATATCAGCAACATCAATAAAGGAATCAGCGAAGCTGATTCAAAGCTTGCCGAAATTGAGGCCGGAAAGAAACAGCTCGAAGACGGTATCTCGCAGGTAGAGGGCGGTCTGGAGCAGACTCAGGACGGGCTCAGTGAGATCAGCAGGCAGCAGAGGAAGATAGACCAGGGCCGCAGGACACTCAGGAGCGAGAGGAACAGGGCGGAGACTGAGTTCGAAAAGGCTGAAAGAGAACTCGAAGATGCAAAGGACAAGCTGGATGAGGCTCAGGAGAAGATCGATGACATGGAGCTCGGGAATTCGTATGCTCTGTCGCGCATGGACAATGCGGGCTACTCGTCCTTCGACAGCAACTCCAGCATAGTCAGCAACATAGCCAAGATATTCCCTGTTTTCTTCTTCCTGATCGCGGCGCTTGTATGCATGACCACTATGACCAGGATGATAGACGAGCAGAGGACGCAGATAGGCATCCTCAAGGCTCTGGGATACAGCAATGCGCAGATAGTGGGCAAGTACATGTTCTACTCGGGCAGCGCTGCATTCCTTGGAGCAGTCACCGGGTTCTTCATAGGCTGCAAGGTCTTCCCTGCGGTCATATGGGATGCATACACGATGATGTATGATTTCAGCGATGACGTGGATTATATAATCGACCCGAAGCTCGGACTTATCTCGCTTACAGCGGCACTCCTGTGCTCGATGGGAGCGACCTGGGTATCCATCTCCCGTGACTTCAAAGTGGCGCCTTCCGAACTCATCAGGCCGAAGACGCCGCCTGCAGGCAAGAGGATACTGCTCGAGAGGATAAAGCCTCTGTGGTCAAAGATAAGCTTCCTCTACAAGGTGTCTATCAGGAATATTTTCAGGGACAAGAAACGTTTCCTCATGATGGTCATAGGAGTCAGCGGATGCACGGCGCTGCTGATCGCCGGTATAGGAATAAGGACTACTGTCGGTCTTGTCGCAGAGCATCAGTTCAATGAGATATCCCTGTATGATTTCAATGTTGTGTTCAGCAAGAACATGACAGCTGCAAGACAGGCGGATTTCCTGGATTATATGAAAGAGGAAGCTGACGTCAGCGCAGATGAGGTGTTCTTCATGCACCAGGCTGAGGTCAGTGTTGAAAGCGGAAGTACGTCGTTTGACGTAAGCTGCACCGCTGCCGATCCGGGAGAATTCGGCAGGTTCATAGACCTGCATGCGGGCAGCGAGCCTGTACAGTTCCCGGGAGACGGAGAAGTAGTCATTGTGAAGAAGATAAACCATGACTACGGCATAAATACTGGTGACACGATAAAGATAAGGGACGGTTTCAGGGAAGCGGAGTTTACCGTATCCGGCGTAAGCGACAATTATGTCTATGACTCTGTCTACATGAGCATGGATACGTATGAAAAAGCTTTCAGCAAAAGGGCGGAAATAAAGACTGCACTTGTACAGCTTAAGGGCGGACCGGCTGCAGCAGTATCCGGGCAGGCGGATGATAAAGAGGTTATGTCCGATGAAGAGATCAGGGCGAAGTCAACCGAGGCAGCCAACTATGAGCACACTGCAGCTGTTTCGGTCACGATGGATGTAAAGGACAGCGTTGCCAAAATGATGGAGAGCCTGGATCTGGTCGTGTACGTGGTCATACTCTCCGCTGCGCTGCTTGCTTTCATTGTACTCTACAATCTTACCAACATAAACATTACTGAGAGGATCAGGGAGATCGCCACAATCAAGGTTCTGGGATTCAACCAGCTCGAAGTCTCCCAGTATGTCTTCCGCGAGAACCTGTTCCTGACGGCTATAGCGGCTGTAGTCGGGATACCGCTCGGGAAGTGGCTTCTCGCCTTTGTTATCGACAACATAGTGGTCAAAATGATATACTTCGAGCCGAGAGTCACCAACCTGAACATACTGACGGCGGTGGCACTGACATTCGCCTTTGCGGCATTTGTCAATCTGGCGATGCAGAGGAGACTCAGAAATGTATCCATGACAGAGTCTCTTAAGTCAGTTGAGTAGTAGTTCATACGGAAGCGCGCACAGACAGTCCCTGATGGGAGTATTCATCATAAGGAATCCACCGCAAGCGATACCCCCTTATGATTGGTCCGCAGGGAGCACCTGCAAAGAAGGCTGTGCTTCCGAGGACGCGAGCAGCAGGGATCTGACTGCGCGCGCTTTATACATGCTAATAACACAACAACGGAGGAATAAAGGATATGAAGAAGTTTACTATCGAGATGGAAGACGGCGGCATCATGAAGGGCGAACTCTATGAAGATATCGCACCTAAGACTGTTGAGAATTTTGAGAAGCTCGCCAACAGCGGATTCTATGACGGCCTTATCTTCCACAGAGTCATTCCGGGATTCATGATCCAGGGCGGATGTCCTGAGGGAACAGGCATGGGCGGCCCGGGATACACTATTCCGGGAGAATTCACAGCCAACGGATTCAAAAATGATCTGAAGCACGAGAGAGGCGTTCTCTCCATGGCAAGAGCGATGAACCCTAACTCAGGCGGATCACAGTTCTTCATCATGACAACAACATCTCCTCATCTGGACGGACAGTATGCTTCGTTCGGAAGAGTTACAGAGGGAATGGAGGTTGCAGATAAGATCGTAATGAGCAGGAGAAACAGAATGGACAAGCCTCTCGTAGATCAGAGAATGAAGAGCATCAGAGTAGAGGACTAGCTCCGTTCATCGTACGGCGGCTGCCGGGATCGAATAAATGCAAAAAAGTGTGTCTTCAACTGAAGCCTGTGAGGCGGCAGTGAGGACACACTTTTCAGTTACAGTTCATGAACGCTGTCAGAAGAGCTTTTTACGTCACGGATGATATCGATCACTTTGCCCTTGAAGATGACCGGAAGGAGATCGAGCTCTTCCTGCCTGTATACGATGGCGTTGCAGTGCCTGTTGAAGGGCTGCAGGATGACGGCATCCCCGTCTCTTACGAGCTTGCGGCATATGGTGCCGGTTCCGGGAGAGTATACTACGACGATGTCCTCTGAAGCCGGTTCGTTATCGGCTCTGATAATGACAACATCACCGGCTTCTATGTACGGTGACATGCCTGAATCCGTGATCATTACACCGTAGCACTTATCCGCATCGGGGGTGTTGTCCGGAAGGACCGCAAAATGCGTTACTATATCCGCGGGATCAGGGTCATGCGCAACTGAATCCGGGGATCTGTAAACAGGGATATATCTCAGCGCGGAGTCCCTTACCACATCAGGGGCATCAGACCAGCTGTCCGGTACGGGTTTGCTGCCGTAAATATCTGCAGCATCCTGGCTGATAAGATCCTTGAGAGAGATCTGCATATAGTCTGCAGCGATCTGGAGTGAGTCGTATCTTGGTCTGGTGCCCTTGCGCCACCGGGAAATCATTCCCTTGGACAGACCGGATTCTCTCTCAAACCGCGACTGCTTCATATTGTGCTGGCGACAATATTCATCGATTTTATCAAGAAAACTCACAATAATAACTACCGGCTCAGCCGGTAGTTTTACTTTGGCCCTACAAGGGCCCCTTACCTGCCGAGTCTTAAGACTCGTCGAACGGTCCGCCAACCGCACGTTTTCCTCAACCGATCCTAAAGGATCTCATCTCTTGACTTTCTCTCCGGTGAACGGATCGATGTACTCCTTCATTGTGAGTTGATCCGCCGCGATGTCTTCCTGGAGTTGCTGACGGATGTATTCTTCGATCTTCTTTGCGTTCTTGCCGACCGTGTCAACATAGTACCCGCGGCACCAGAAATGTCTATTGCCATATTTGTATTTCAGGTTGGCATGCCGGTCAAAGATCATCAGAGAACTCTTTCCCTTGATGTACCCGACGATATCTGCAACGCTGTACTTCGGCGGTATCTCCACGAGCATATGCACATGGTCAGGACACAGTTCTGCTTCGATGATAGTTATTCCTTTTCTTTCGCAGAGCAATCGTATTATCTTTCCGATGTCCTCCCTGATCTGACCGTAGATGACTCTCCGTCTATACTTTGGTGCGAAGACAATGTGATACTTACAATTCCACGTGGTATGTGCTAAACTGTTGTTATCGTTCATAAATTACCTCCTCGTCATGATGGTTTGGTTGGCGGACCAAGTCCATCATACCACGTTGAGGTAATTTTTTTGCTTTGATCTAAAGACGCTTAAGCGCACCGGCATAGCCGGTGGTTTCTTGTTCCTCGGACTACCGTCCTCGGAACCTCCACTAAAGTGTACAATCGGTGCCACCCGTAAAACGGGTGGTTCGAACTGGGGCTGTAAGCCCCCAACACTGACCCGCGCCTAAAGACGCGGGCCTTTCACTTTGTTCAAGGTCCTCAGTGTCCTTGTCTCTTTGGCAAGCCCTAAAGGGCTTTACTTAAACGGGTCTTCGTATTCTTTCACGCTGAGTTTATCCACAGCCTGATCATGTTTTTCCTGGTCTTGGATGTATTTCCGTATCATTTCTTCATTCAATCCCACCGTGCTGACATAATACCCTTCTGACCAGAAGTGCCGGTTTCCGAATTTGTATTTCAGATTCCCATGTTTCTCAAACATCATCAGAGCACTCTTTCCCTTGAGATATCCCATGAAACTTGATACACTGATCCTAGGTGGTATCGCCACAAGCAGATGGACATGATCCGGCATCATGTGACCTTCAAGAATCTCCACACCTTTGTATTTGCAAAGTGTTCTGATGTATTCCTGAAGATCTTTTCGATACTGACTGTAGATGATCTTCCGTCTGTATTTCGGCGTGAACACTATGTGATATTTGCACATCCATTTTGTATGTGCGAGGCTGTAATTCTTTTGTGCCATCAACTCTCCTTTCTCGGACACTGAGGCTTGAACACTCTCATTGTACCAAAGAGGGAGAGTTTTGGTATAACCTTCGACGAGCACCCGCATAGCGGGTGGTTTATTTGTCTCGTGCGCGTTGCGCACTCGACCGGCTCATAAGCCGCAAGTAAAACTACCGGCTGAGCCGGTAGTTATTATTTTTTGCGCCATTACTGTACAGAATCCAGTACAGCCCGTATTGGGCTTTACCCTTGAAAAGATAGGT
>CACWYF010000105.1 GCA_902765035.1 uncultured Eubacteriales bacterium | reverse complement strand
GCTGAACACGCACTTGACCCTGTATATGCGAAGAATCTCGGTGTCAATGTAGATGAGCTTCTTGTATCCCAGCCGGATACAGGTGAGCAGGCTCTCGAGATCTGCGAGATGCTGGCAAGGAGCGGAGCTCTTGATATCATCGTTATCGACTCAGTCGCAGCTCTCGTACCTAAGGCAGAGATCCAGGGTGAGATGGGAGATTCACATGTAGGTCTTCAGGCAAGACTCATGTCACAGGCTCTGCGTAAGATCGCAGGTGCTGTCAACAAGTCCAACACATGCGTGATCTTCATCAACCAGCTGAGAGAGAAGATCGGCATCATGTTCGGTAATCCGGAGACGACTACAGGCGGAAGGGCTCTCAAGTTCTACGCATCCATGAGACTCGATGTCAGAAGAGTCGAGACTATCAAGAAGGGCGAGGATATGCTGGGCAACAGGACCAGAGTCAAGATCGTCAAGAACAAGGTCGCTCCTCCGTTCAAGAAGGCTGAATTCGATATCATGTACGGAACCGGAATATCTCTCCCGGGCGACATACTCGATACGGCCACAGACATAGGCATAATCGAGAAGGCAGGATCCTGGTACAGCTACAATGGAGAGAGGATCGGACAGGGCAGAGAGAATGTCAAGACATATCTCGAAGAGCATCCTGACGTACTCGAGGATGTAAGGACCAGAGTCATGAAGCACTTCGAAGACAGCAAGCAGCCCGCAGACGCCAGGGACGGGGGCATCCGCGTCGACGAAGACGGAGTAGTAATTGAGTAAAAATAGTGCTTGACGGACATATTGCGTTTTGTTATACTTGAACGCGGTCAACCGCACGAAAAGGGTGATTGTTAAGCATCGCAGCTACAGTATATATATGGCGGTGCACCCTCAACGGCGAGTCTGGTTTAAGGAGGAAATTTAAACAATGTACGCAATTATCAAGACAGGCGGCAAGCAGTACAGAGTTCAGGAGAACGATGAGTTCAGAGTAGAGAAGCTTGACGCACAGGTAGGCGACAAGGTCGTTTTCGACGAAGTAGTAGCAGTAGGCGGAGATGAGCTTGTAGTAGGAACACCTTTTGTAGACGGATACGCAGTAGAGGCTGAGGTTCTCGAGCAGGGCAAGGCTGACAAGGTTATCATCTACAAGTACAAGGCTAAGAAAGATTACAGACGTAAGAACGGTCACAGACAGCCATACACACTCGTTAAGGTTACAGGTATCGGCGCTGGCAAGAAGGCCGCTAAGAAGGAATCCGCAGCTAAGGCTGAGGCTCCTGCAGCAGAAGCACCAAAGGCAAGCGCATCCATGAAGAAGGATGAGCTGCTCGCTATCGCTAAGGAAATGGGCATCGAGGTTGCTGCTAAGGCAACAAAGGCTGACATCCTTGCAGCTATCGAGGCTAAATAATAAGGAACAGGAGGTAATATTCGATGTCAAGTAAAAAGGGAGTAGGAAGTTCCAAGAACGGCAGAGATTCCGAGTCCAAGAGACTTGGACTTAAGGTAGGTGCCGGTGAATATGTAAGCGCTGGAAGCATCATCATGAGACAGAGAGGCACTAAGCTTCACCCTGGCAACAATGTTGGTATCGGTGGAGATGACACTCTGTTCGCAAAGATCGATGGAACTGTAAAGTTCGAGAGATACGACAAGAAGAGAAAGAAAGTAAGCGTTTACAGCAAGGAAGCATAATTCCGGTAATTCGCATCAAGCCCCTACATTGTAGGGGCTGATTTTTTCGGAGAAAAGACATGTTCGTAGACAGAGCGGAAATCACAATAGTATCCGGTAAGGGCGGCAATGGCGCAGTCACATTCAGACGCGACCCGTACGTTCCGGACGGCGGTCCGGACGGAGGCTACGGCGGTGATGGCGGCAGCGTTATTTTTGTTGCCGACCGCAATCTCAGGACTCTGATGGACTTCAAGTACAAGAGGAAGTATCAGGCTGAGAACGGCCAGGACGGAATGAAGAGAAAGCGCTATGGCAAGAAGGGTCAAGACCTGTATATCAAGGTGCCGGTCGGTACGCTTATCATCGATAAGGAGACAGGTCTTCTGATGAAGGATCTGTGCAACGATGGAGATGAGCTTGTTGCGGCAAAGGGCGGCAGAGGCGGACGCGGTAATGTTCATTACAAGAGCAGTATCCGTCAGGCTCCTAACTTTGCTGAGGCAGGCGGCTTTGCGAAGGAAAGAGAAGTCATCCTTGAGCTCAAGCTGATAGCAGACGTAGGCCTTCTCGGATTCCCTAATGTCGGAAAATCGACACTGCTGTCCGTATGCACCAATTCGAGACCTAAGATCGCAGGATATCATTTCACTACCATAGATCCTAATCTTGGTGTCGTGTATCTGCACGATACAAGTTTTGTTATGGCTGATATCGCCGGGATCATTGAAGGCGCCGCACAGGGCGCAGGCCTCGGATTCAAGTTCCTCAAGCATATTGAAAGGACCAAGGTCCTCATCCATGTAGTCGATGTATCCGGATCTGAAGGCCGCGATCCTGTAGAGGACTACAGGAAGATCATGGCGGAGCTGGAACAGTATGACCCAAAGCTTCTCAGAAAGCCGCAGATCGTTGCTGCCAATAAGATAGATATCGTGACAGATCAGGATAAGCTCCATGAGTTCATGGATCTTATGGAAAAGGAAGGCCGCAAGGTGTTCCCGATAAGTGCTGCAACACGTCAGGGAATCACTGAGCTCCTGGACGAAACACTTCATGAGATCGAGACATATGAAGAGCCTGATGAAGAGCCTGATGAAGAGCCTGTTCAGATGTTTGACTTTGAGGCAGACGAATATGATGCTGATTACAAGAAGATCAGTGCCTATGTCGATGAGGACGGAGCTTTCGTTCTTGAAGGAAAGCACCTCACCAAGATATTCAACTCGACCAACTTCACAGACAGCGGTTCCATAAGGTATCTATACAACTATATCGAGAAAAACGGAGGCATGAAGCTGCTGTTTGATCTCGGCCTTAAGGAAGGCGATACTGTCCGCATCAAGGACTTCGAATTTGAGTACACTGAGGAGTAGATGAATATTTTCATCATCTAAGATAATTATTTGACAGGAAGGGAAGCCTATAGCTTCCCTTTTTCGTGCAAAAAATACACCAGATCACACAATATATTGATTCAAATGAATCAGAAAAAACGAAAATCGTTGAAATAATGATGAAAAAAGTAAAAAATCGGTCGAAAACCATTCAAAAAATGTAAAAACAGCAAAATTTCACATCAGAAAGGGTCTATATTATAGTTTAAAGCGATCCAAACATTGCATATAACCTCAGGAAAGGAAACTGCCATGTCTGAGAACGCTTTGAAGAGACTTAAGTCTTATACAGAAGATATCTTTCGAGACAAGAAGAGACTGATCAGAATACTGCTCATAGTTTTCATTCTGCTTCTTGCACTTGCACTGCGGCTGTATGAAAACAGCAAGGCTGACATAACAGTCGACAGTGGCATGGAGGGGAATGCATCCGGCGAGATATGTGTGGACATAGGAGGGGCCGTAGTCAAACCAGGCGTATATAACGTAAGCAGCGGAACGAGGCTGTATGAGGTCATCGAACTGGCAGGAGGACTCATAAGCAATGCGGACACAGACTCCATAAACCGTGCGGAATTCGTAGAGGACGGGGAGAAGATAATCATTCCGCTCCGGCTTCAGGCAGCAGGCGAAGGGAAATCTGATGGCGCAGTCGAAGGATCCGTCAGCGGAGCAGATTCAGTCAGCGGCACTTCAGCAGATCCACAGGCTGCAGAGAATGCAGAAACAGTATCCGGAAGAGGACTTGTCAATATCAACTATGCGGACAGGGAAGAGCTCATGACTCTTCCGGGAATAGGAGAAGCCAAGGCCCAGAAGATAATTGACTACAGGAGCAGTACAAAGTTCAGAAAGAAAGAGGACATAAAGTCCGTGAACGGCATAGGGGATGCTGTTTACAACAATATCAAGGATCTGATTACTGTATAAGGAGATGATTAGTATGAGAAAGTATCATGTTAATAAAGAGACTGCTCATGCGGACAGTCTGTTCATGTTCGGGATCGATGCATCAGTCAGACATTCCGGAGAAGAGATAGCTGAATACATCGAATTTCTTAACTGCAGCACTGCTGTCCTCAATGAGTTCGGCATACATATGGGTACCAACGGGTATTCCTATCTGATCGATGCGATCAAGATCATCATTGACCGTGAAAGATATGATGTAAGGATGAAGACAGACGTATACCCGCTTATCGCCATAAAATATGGCATGAAAAGGCAGGACCCTGTAGAGCACAGCATTAGAAATGCAATAAATACTGCGTATGAAGATAACATCAGGAAGCCCGGATGCAACAGGATGGATGGCTTTGCCAGAAAACCGACAGCCAAGCATTTCATAATCTATGCTGCAGATGTGGTGTATAAGAGGATGTGCAGAAGAGTGATAAACAACATAAGTTGATTAGTCAGGTTGTATATGTTAGCATTGCCGTGCGGGCCGTAAAAGGCCCGCACAGTTAATGAGAAGAAAAGGAAAAGAATAATGGAAAAAATCAAACTTGACAGGATCAACGAGCTTGCTCACAAGTCGAAAGCAGAAGGACTGACGCTTGAAGAGAAGGCTGAGCAGGCGGTACTGAGAGCTGAGTTTCTTGCGGAGATCAGAGCTGACGTAAAGGCTTCACTTGAATCCATTGAATTCGTTGAAGAAGTCACCGCTGAGTGATATAATGAATGGAAGTTTTGTTAGATAAGGAGACTATTCATGGAAAAACTCGGGGTAAATGAACTTAGAGATATGTTCAGAGACTTTTTCGTCAGCAAGGGACATTATGCAGGCGGCAGCGCTTCGCTGATCCCGCGTAATGACAAGAGCCTTCTGATCATAAACTCCGGCATGGCACCGCTCAAGCCTTATTTCGCAGGAGTTGAGACACCTCCGCGCAAGAGGATGACGACATGCCAGAAGTGCATCAGAACGAATGACATAGATAACGTAGGAAAGACTGCACGCCACGGTACATTCTTTGAAATGCTCGGAAATTTCAGTTTCGGCGACTATTTCAAGAAGGAATCACTTCAGTGGGGATGGGAATTCTGTACAGAATGGCTCAAGATGCCTAAGGAAAAGCTCTGGGCTACTATATATGAAGATGATGACGAGGCATTTGAGATCTGGAGAGATATCATCGGAATGCCGGAAGAGAGGATCGTAAGACTCGGCAAGGAAGATAACTTCTGGGAAATCGGACTCGGACCGTGCGGACCTTGCTCTGAGATCTACTATGACCGCGGACCTGAATGGGGATGCGGCAAGCCTGACTGCAAGCCTGGATGTGACTGCGACAGATATCTGGAGTTCTGGAACCACGTATTCACACAGTTTGACAGACAGGAGG
>CACWYF010000104.1 GCA_902765035.1 uncultured Eubacteriales bacterium | reverse complement strand
TCAAGATAGGAATGGTCTCCTCATCCGAGCTTATCGGGGTCATCGCGGACTGCCTTACGGAATACAAAGCAGTCAATATCGTCGTAGATCCTGTCATGGTGGCTACAAGCGGAGCCCGCCTGATAGAGGATACTGCGATAGATACCCTTAAGGCCAGACTGCTTCCTCTTGCAACCGTAATCACACCTAACATTCCTGAGGCGGAGATCCTTGCAGATATGACCATCAGGAACGAAGCTGACATGGAGAAGGCTGCAAAAACACTCTTCGAGCGCTACGGATGCGCTGCTCTTGTCAAGGGCGGACACAGCATCAATGATGCCAACGATGTCCTCTTCAGCACTGAGAATGAGGAAGCTGTATGGTTCATGGGTGAAAGAATAGACAATCCTAATACTCATGGAACAGGATGCACGCTTTCGAGCGCGATAGCGTCCAATCTTGCCAAAGGCTGCAGCCTCACAGAGTCTGTAGAGCGCGCCAAGGCATACCTTTCAGGTGCTTTGGGAGCGATGCTGGATCTCGGCAAGGGATCCGGACCGCTGATGCATAATTACGCCCTTCCTGAAGAGTTCATAAGGGAGGTGTAATTATGACCGGGAAAAGGACTTCGGTATTTGAGAACGCGCTGATATGGTTTGGCGCGGGTGTTAGTCTGGCCGAAATAATGACAGGAACCTTCCTGGCGCCGCTCGGCTTCTCTCAGGGATTGCTGTCGATAATCATAGGTCATGTCATAGGATGCTTCCTGCTGTTTCTTGCGGGATGTATGGGTGGCAAAAGGCGAATGAGCGCCATGGAGACTGTTACGCTGAGCTTTGGCAGCAAGGGAGCGTTCCTTTTCGCAATGCTGAATGTTCTTCAGCTTGTCGGGTGGACCGCGATCATGATATATGACGGAGCCCTTGCCGCAAACGGAGCATTGCCATGCGGTCACTGGATCTGGGCGGTCGTCATAGGCGGACTGATCATAGTCTGGCTCATCATAGGCATCAAGAGTCTCGGCAAGGTGAATCTCATAGCGATGAGTGCATTGTTCATACTTACTGTCGTGCTCTCGTTCCTCATATTCCGCAGAGGCGATCTGTCCGCTGCCGCGGAGGGAGGCCTGTCGTTCGGAGCGGCTATCGAGCTCAATGTGGCCATGCCGCTGTCATGGCTTCCGCTCATAAGCGATTACACCAGAGAGGCGGAGAAACCTGTCGCTGCGTCAGCCTGTTCGGCAGTAGTATACGGAGTAGTCAGCTGCTGGATGTACATAATCGGACTGGGCTCTGCTTTGCTGGCGGGCACTTCAGATATTGCGGAGATTATGCTGACCGCAGGCCTTGGTATAGCAGGTCTGATAATCATCGTTCTGTCCACTGTTACGACTACGTTTCTCGATGCTTATTCAGCAGGTATCTCCAGTGAACTGTTTTCGGAGAAAATAGACGGACGGAAGGTCGCTATAGCTGCAGCAGCTATAGGAACGGCAGCGGCTATAGTATTCCCGATGGACGACTTCACAGACTTTCTGTATCTTATAGGATCCGTATTCGCTCCGATGATCGCTGTCATGATAGCGGACTTCTTCATCCTCAGGAGAGATCATAACGGGGAGACGGTATGCGTGAAGAACCTGATCATCTGGTTTGCGGGATTCCTTCTTTACCGAAAGATGATGACGATAGATCTTCCGATCGGCAGTACTCTTGTGGATATAGCCGCAACTATACTAATATGTGTTGTAGTAGGAATTGCAGAAAAGGCTATAGGATCAAAGCAATGAAAATCTCTGATATGCTGTATGAGGCCACACAGGATCTGTGGGATGAAGCGGCAGAAAAATCTTTTGTAAGAGAAATGGCGGAAGGGTCCCTCGATGAGGGGCTTTTCCGCCGTTATATGATCCAGGATTATCTGTATCTGCTCGACTACATCGATACCCTGAGACTGATACAGAGCAGGACCGATGATGCGGAGATGACAGCTTTCATGGATGCAGTGATCGCGGAGACGGAGAATGAGACATATCGTGTCCACGTCCCGCACATGAAGCAGCTCGGCGTAAGCGACGAGGAAATCAGCTGCGCTGCCAGGCTTCCAGTGATATCTGAGTACATAGGCTATATGCAGAGGCAGATACATGAGCACGGACTGATCGCCGGGCTTACGGCACTGCTGCAGTGCTCGTGGCTGTATGAATACATAGGCGAAAAAGCAGTTTCTGAGCATGCGGGAGATATAGCATCTTCTCCGTATAAATTCTGGTTTGACGCATACACATGCAGGGAGTATCTTGAAGCAAACCAGATGTGGATCGATGTCCTTGACCGCGAAACGCAGGGCATCAGTCGTGAAACGGCAGAGATGCTGAAAGGTATCTTCGTGAGATGCGCAGGATATGAAAATGAATTGTGGGATGAGCTGTATTCGTGACCTTGCATGTACACTTTGCTGTAAACGAAACGATAGACGCGTATGATCTGCCTGCTTATCCCGCGGCCTGAAATGAGGTGCGTTTTGCATATGCCGGACAATCAGATAACAAAAGAGAGATCGACTCAAGCAAACGGGTGAAAAACGGTTGCACAATGTGTGGATGGAACGTATAATAACCGCATAGCAACCGAGCAACACCCTTTTTCTGTGTGTAGGAGGTTTTATGACACTTGAACAAATGAAGACAATCAAGAAGAATTTCGGAATATCCGCAAGAGAGATATCTGAGAAAACGGATATACCTTTCGGGACCGTGCAGAAGATATTCACCGGAGAGACGGCCAACCCCAGATTTAATACATTGGTCAAACTTGATGAATTTTTCGTTGAGCTTTCGTTGAAGTATCTCAATGAAATGCCGGAAGATAAGTATTATGTTCATGACTCACATAAATATGTACCGCCTGAAAGTTCTGCGGAAGAGCTTGATTATTTCGAGCTGACACTTGGGAAAAGGCAGGGAGAGTTCACTGTGTCCGATCGCGATGCTCTGCCTGAAGATATCCGCACTGAGCTGATAGACGGTTATATATATTATCTTGCCGCACCGAACAGGAAACATCAAGTGATTGCAGGAATAATACATGCGGATCTGCTTACTTATGCATTTGCAAATGACCATAGATGCTTGCCACAGATAGCCCCGGTGGATGTCAATCTCGATGATGACGATAAGACTATGCTGCAGCCTGATGTATTTGTGCTATGTCATGAAGACAGGGATGACAGATATGTGCACGGGGCTCCGGAATTCGTGGTCGAGATAATATCGAAATCTTCGAGAAGAACAGACACTGCGATTAAACTGAACAAATATATGAACGCAGGAGTCAGGGAATACTGGATAGTCGATCCATACAATGAGACGATTACAGCCTATGATTTCCAGAGCGATGTCTATCCGCTCCACTACACTTTCAATGATACGGTGCCGGTCAGCATATCAGGCGGAGAATGCACCATAGATTTTCGCAGAATCAAGGATGTGCTGATCAGACAGTTCGGATAATATCGAAGGGAGAGCTGTAGCGCATCAGCTGCCGGAACGATTACAGCAATTGATGTCACGATCTATAAAGGGTTCCGCTCTTTATGATCCTGAAATGGTTTTTTCTTGCGGTCAGCATCCCGTCCTGCTTCATTTTACCGATCTCCTTGGAAAGAGCCGTCCGTTCTACGTTCAGATAGTCGGCCAGCTGCTGCCGGTCAAAGGGGATATCGAATTCGTCAGATCCGGTCTGCAGTGATACAGAACTCAGATAAGCCATGACTCTTCCTCTGATGCTTTTCGGAGAGGTGTGAAAACTCCTCCCTGAGAGCATCAGATTTTTTTGCATTGATATGCTCAGCATGTTAGCTGTCAGCTTTAGACGCCAGAGGGAGGCATCGTGTCCTAAGATACCTGCTGAACCTATTCCGAGCATCAGGACTTTGCTCTCCCGGTTAGCCACAGCATCGACAAGAAGGGCCGCATTTTCAACGATCGCATATGTCTCAGCAAATACCTGGCCCGGGGCAATATGACTCAGTATGGTTCGGTTGCCCCATATGTCATTGCTTTCAATGCGTACACTTCCTTCCAGAACCAGTCCCATCATATCAGTCGTGCTTCCCGCGTGCAGGATCACCTCATCCTTTGCATATTTTCTCTCTGCTGCACCCAGCGCGGCCAGAGCAGCATCAAGCTCATCATCCTCCATGCCGCGGAATACGACGGTTTTCTTAAGTTTTTCCTTATCCATAAAACCTCCGGCAAAGTTCGTAAAATGTGGTTATAACCACATACTTATAGTACACACTTTACTATACTGACATTGGATAAACAAGAGACAGGCAATAAGGAGGATGCTGTGATGATAAGGAAGATAATCCATATAGATGAGGAGAAATGCAATGGCTGCGGACTGTGCGCAGAGGCTTGCCACGAAGGGGCGATAGATATTATTGACGGCAAGGCAAAGCTGGTGAGAGAGCACTTCTGCGATGGCCTGGGCGACTGCCTGCCTAACTGCCCGACAGGTGCGATCACTTTTGAAGAAAGAGAGGCGCCTGCTTATGATGATCAGGCGGTAAAGCAGGAACAGGCGGATAACAGAGAGGCGGCAAAGAATATGACAGCAGAAGAGATAATGAAAATAGAAGATGAGAATGAAAGGCGCAGGCTGATGACAGCCAAGCTGAAAGAGGAAGGCCATGATGCATCTCCTGCCGGCGGATGCCCGGGATCAAGGATGATGCAATTCAAAGCAGCGCAGGCAGAGGGCGCACAGGAGCAGAGCCAGGCCTGTATGAAACCTGTTTCGAGGCTCGGACAGTGGCCTTGCCAGATCAAGCTCCTGCCGGCAGAGGCACCGTTCTTCGATGGAGCAAAGTTGCTGATAGCTGCAGACTGCACAGCCTATGCTTATGCTAACATGCATGAGGATTTCATGAAGGGAAAGATCACTGTCATAGGATGCCCTAAGCTCGATGCGATAGATTACAGCGAGAAGCTTACAGACATTATCAGGAACAACGATATAAAGAGCGTGACTATAGTACGCATGGAAGTTCCGTGCTGCGGAGGGTTACAGAGAGCAGCGGAGAACGCGCTGCGTAACAGCGGAAAATTCATACCGTGGCAGGTGGTCACGATCTCAAGAGACGGAAGGATCCTGGATTAGCTTTTTCGCCGGAACATATGAAGTACTATGGATTTTTTATATACAAACCCAGTACGTAACCATGGTTACGGAAAAGAAAAAATAATGAATATATAATCAAATTGGGTACGGGCATTGCTCTATAAATGACGTGCCCTAATTTTGTATATGTAGATGTAATAATGTGTAGATTGCTGCAGAAACGGAGGGATACGATGGGTTTTGTTTACAAGACTGAAGAGTTCAACAAAGTCCTCGAAGCTCTTGAAAGTAAGTACAGGATATTCGCGCCGGTGTTAAAAGTCGGAGA
>CACWYF010000103.1 GCA_902765035.1 uncultured Eubacteriales bacterium | reverse complement strand
TGAGCACGTCTACATCGTATACAGAAGATCCATGGAGGAGCTGCCTGCAAGAGCAGAGGAAGTCGAGCACGCCAAGGAAGAGGGCATCGACTTCAGACTCCTGAACAACCCTGTAGAGATCCTGGGATACAACAACCCTGATGATCCGAGGGATCCTAAGAACGGATTCGTCACAGGCATCAGATGCATCAAGATGGAACTCGGAGAGCCTGATGCATCCGGCAGAAGAAGACCTGTACCTATCGAGGGAAGTGAATTCGAACTCGACGTAGACGCAGTCATCATGGCTATAGGCACGAGCCCTAACCCGCTGATCAAGAACACTACAGAAGGACTTGAGGTCAACAGACGCGGCGGCATCGTCGTAAATGAAGACGGCCTGACATCCCGCGAGGCTGTATATGCCGGCGGCGACGCTGTCACCGGAGCTGCAACTGTAATCTCGGCAATGGGCGCCGGCAAACTCGCCGCTGCATCCATCGATGAGTACCTCAGCAGCAAGTAGGCTATATATTTATCAGTCCATTTAATACGTACTTATCCATAAATACGTATCTCCTGAAAAACTTTTGGCAGCTGTATTTGCCACATGCCATAGTGCGTAGGTATGTGGCAAATATATGCTGCCGGAAATCATGGGGGTAGATAGGTGCTGGTGTGCCTCGCGGTCTTCAAAACCGTTTGCAGGGGGTTAGGAGCCTCCCGGGTGGGTTCGATTCCCACATACTCCCGCCAGACAAGATATCATCTCATCAGAAATGATGAGTTTTTTTAGTTTTGACTGTTATTTTTTCATCACATATATATGGTATACTATTGAAAATATTGAATACAAGAGGGGCTGAAACGGAGGGACTGATCATGCATGAACTGACAATGCTTCTTAAGAACGACATGAAGCCGGCTCTTGGGGTAACAGAGCCTGGCGCGATTGCGTTTTCTGTAGCTAAGGCAAAGTCGTATACGCACGGGGATCTTGTAGGCGTGCATGTTGAGATGAACAGCGGCATGTACAAAAATGCGTTTACATGCGGCATCCCGGGAAGCAGCAAGGTGGGAAGCATGTATGCTGCAGCACTCGGATATGTAGCAGGGGATTCTGATAAGGGCCTCGAGTCTCTTGCGGGAGTTACGCCTGAAGACAATGAGGCTGCCTTTGCACTGGTAGATGAGGGCCTTGTGAAAGTATCTATGAGCGGTATCACGAGCCGTATTTTCATTGAGGCAACCGTTGAAACGACTGAGGACAAAGCGGTCGTTACTATCAGAGACTCACACACCAACATAGTCTGCATCACCGTAAACGGTGAGGTCGTATACGGACAGGCTGATGAAGGGGATGAAGGCACAGGCTCAAACGGAACCGTACAGACAGGATCCATCAGCGATGCGATCAGCAAGAGTGAATCAGAGGATAAGCTGATTCACAGATACACTCTGGCACAGCTGGTCGCGTATGCGGATACAGTAGACCTTGAAGAGATAACATTCATCGGTGAGGCATATGTCACCAACCTGGCGCTCCTGATGGAAGGCCTCGGAAGTGACAAGACCACTTTCGGCCCGATGCTGAAGAAGAAAAACGGGGACAAGCTGGTTTCAGATGATGAACAGAAGACAGCATCTCTCATGTGCAACGGTGCGATAGAGGCGAGAGTTATCGGCCTTGACAAGCCGGCAATGAGCATCACAGGTTCAGGTGCTCACGGCATCATTGCTACAATGCCTCTGTATGCGGCATACTGCGTCAATCACTATTCGATGGAGCAGCTGCTGCGCGCAACAGCGCTCAGCTACCTTGTATGCACATATATAAAGGAATACTCAGGCAAGCTGTCTGCGTTCTGCGGATGCGCCATAGCTGCAGGATCAGGCATGGCATGCGCTCTGGTATATCTCAGAGGCGGCACTGTCGATATGATGGCACACACTCTCAATAACATGGCAAGCAGCATCACAGGAATGATCTGTGACGGCGGCAACCAGGGATGCACGATGAAGGGCATCGCTGCTGTCGACGCAGCATATCAGTCAGTCGAGCTTGCGATGAACGGTGTATACATCTATAATGAGCACGGCATCAACGGAAAGACACCTGAAGACACCATGCGCAACATGGGACTCATCGCATCCCCGGGTATGGTCGGAACAGAAAAGACTATAGTGGAGATCTTTGAGTCAAAGTAATCAAAATCTGTCATCCGTGTGATAGAATAACCGGGATAATTATACAGGGGAGGAGACTGAAGAATGGGAGATCACAGAAACCTTATCAATATAACCGACCTGTCGGCTGCAGAGATCGATCATCTTATTGAGATCGCAGATGACATCATCGCAGATCCGGTCAAATATCAGGACATGTGCGCTCATAAAAAGCTGGCTACGCTTTTCTTTGAGCCGAGCACGAGAACAAGGCTGTCCTTTACAGCAGCCATGATGGAGCTCGGCGGCAATGTCCTCGGATTTGATCAGGCATCATCGAGCTCGACATCCAAGGGTGAGAGTGTCGCGGACACCATAGTCATGGCCAGCTGTTATGCAGATATCATAGCCATGAGGCACCCGAAGGAAGGTGCGCCTTTTGTCGGCGCCCAGTATGCTTCGGTTCCTGTTATCAACGCAGGAGACGGCGGACACTTCCATCCTACACAGACTCTGACTGACCTGATGACGATACACCGCAAGAAGGGCAGCCTGGGAGGCTATACCATAGGCATGTGCGGTGACCTCAAATTCGGCAGGACAGTTCATTCCCTGATCAACGCTCTTCTCAGATATGATGATATAAAGTATGTCATGATCTCGCCTGAAGAGCTGGAACTTCCGGATTACATCAAGGATACTCTTGACGAGGCAGGCGTTGAATGGAAAGAGGTAAGATCACTTGATGAGGCCATTCCTGAACTGGATATCCTGTATATGACAAGAGTCCAGAGGGAGAGATTCTTCAATGAAGAGGACTACATAAGGCTGAAGGACAGCTTCATCCTGAGACGTGAAATGCTCGACCCGGCCAAGGAGGACCTCGCCATCCTGCATCCGCTGCCTAGGGTAAACGAGATAGCCAAGGATGTCGATGATGACCCGAGAGCATGCTATTTCTATCAGGCTCTGATGGGAAAATACATAAGAATGGCGCTTATACTGTATCTGCTGGGGCTGAAATAGGAGGTAGGAAATGAATATTGATGGTGTGAACACAGGATATGTCATAGATCACATCAAGGCCGGCACAGGTCTTGAGATATACAATTTCCTCAAGCTCGACAAGGCAGACTGCACCGTAGCGATCATCCAGAGAGTCGAAAGCACGAAATACGGATACAAGGATATCATCAAGATAGACGGTGACATTCCTATCGACTGCAACACCCTGGGATATATGGATGAGAACATCACAGTCAACAGGATCAAGGACAGGAAGCTCCTGGAGAAGATCCATCTCGAACTGCCTGAAGTACTGACAAATGTCATCAGGTGCCGCAACCCGAGATGCATCACATCTGTGGAAGAGGGAATCGAGCACAGATTCAGACTGGCCGACAGGGAAACAAGAAAATACAGATGCGTATACTGCGATACCCTGCATACTGACTTTCAGTAAATGGTTTTCGCATATACGATCAATCAGAAAAGCTGCTCCGGGAGTGCTCGTTTGTTCCCGGAGCTTTATGTTCTGCGATGACATGACTTTCTGTCATTGACAGACTGGAATATACTATAGATAGATGCCGGCAGGTCCGGTATCCGCATTTCAGAACCAAGGAAAGGAATATATAAAATAAATGAGCTGGTA
The DNA here is from genome assembly GCA_902765035.1 of uncultured Eubacteriales bacterium. Lineage (GTDB taxonomy): Bacteria > Bacillota > Clostridia > Peptostreptococcales > Anaerovoracaceae > Crickella. The sequence goes on along the minus strand of CACWYF010000103.1, from coordinate 1,655 downwards.
TGATGAAGCTGTTTTCTATCACATATATCCGCTGGGACTGTCCGGAGCGCCGGTGCAGAATGACTACGGTGAACCGGTACACAGACTTGCATCGCTGATCCCGTGGATAGAGCATATAAGAGAGACGGGGTGCAATGCCCTGTATATAGGACCGCTTTTCCAGTCCGTAGGACACGGCTATGAAACGACCGATTACCGTACTGTAGACTCTAGACTCGGCACTAATGAGGACCTGAGAGAGTATGTAAGGATATGCCATGAGAACGGCATCAGAGTGATCCTGGACGGAGTGTTCAACCACACAGGAAGAGACTTCTTTGCGTTCAGAGACCTGCAGGAGAACAGGGAAAACTCGCGTTTCAGAGACTGGTACTGCAATGTAAACTTCTACGGAGACAATGAGTACGGGGATGGGTTCTCATACGACAACTGGGGCGGATATAATTTACTTGTCAAGCTGAATCAGCGCAATCCGGAGGTACGTGATTACATCCTTGATACCGTCAGATTCTGGGTCAGCGAGTTCGATATAGACGGTCTGCGCCTTGATGCTGCTGATGTTCTGGACTTTGACTTCATGAAAGCTCTGCGAGGGCTCGCAGACTCGGTCAAAGAGGATTTCTGGCTGATGGGTGAGGTCATCCACGGTGAGTATTCAAGATGGGCCAACGACAATACCCTTCATTCGGTAACGAACTACCATCTTCACAAGGCTCTGTACAGCGCCCACAATGACCACAACTACTTTGAGATCGCACACACGGTAAAGCGTCAGGAGGACATGGGTCTCCGCGGCCTCAGGCTGTATAACTTCGTTGACAACCACGATGTTGAGAGAATATGGACAAGGCTCAGGGATAAGAGACATTTCACACCGGTCCACGTTCTTCTCTATACACTGCCGGGTATTCCGTCAGTCTATTACGGTTCCGAATACGGCATAGAGGGGAGAAAAGAGCGGGGCTCTGATGCATCTCTCAGACCGGAACTCCATCTTGAAGAGCTGGAGGATAACGCTTGCTATGAGCTTGTCAGGGCGCTTGGAAAGATACATCAGGAGGAGAATGCTCTTACATACGGCGGCTACAGGGAGCTGCAGCTGACGACGACACAGTACGCATTCGCGAGAGGAGACGTGCTTATATGCGTCAATAACAGTGACAGCGATGCGTATTTTGACCTGCCGGGAGAAGGCAGCTACAGAGGAGCACTTCTCGGCGGAAGGGTATCCGCTGAGAACGGAAGACTGAATGTAAGCATACACGGATGTTCAGGTGAGATATGGATTCCTGAAGACAGAAGTACTGACTATGCTCCGCTGAGGGAGACAGTAAAGAATGAAACAATCAAGCCGGATGAAGCTGCAGTCCAGCAGGAGGCTTCTCATCATGAACCTCAGAGAGCGGCTGATCCATCGAAACCTTATGAAGAGATGACAGTGGAGGAGCTACAGGCTGAGATACTCGCGAAAATGGCCGCAAACGGGCCTGTGACCGACAGGATGAAGCAGGATGTTACAGATAACGTATACAGAGACTCACTCCTGAACTGGGTCAGGAGCTTCCGGTGACACAGGCCGGCGGCCTCGAAAAGACTCCCCAAGTGCGGAACCCTCCCGTCTCCGACGGGACGGAAAGAACTCTCCCGGCGGGCGT
>CACWYF010000102.1 GCA_902765035.1 uncultured Eubacteriales bacterium | reverse complement strand
TGCCGCTGGAATGGTTGGTGATGTATCTTACAGGATCGATGGCCTCCTGAGTAGGACCGGCGGTTACCAGCACCTTGAGACCTTCGAGATCCTTGTCGCATGCACATTCCATCAGAATATGCTCGAGCAGTTCTTCAGGCTCAGGCATTTTGCCCTTGCCCTCATCACCGCAGGCGAGAAGCCCTGTGGCCGGCTCGATGATCTTAATGCCGTATCCTGCAAGTCTGGCCAGATTGTCCTGAGTAGCAGGATTCTCATACATAGCTGTGTTCATTGCAGGCACGACAAGCCTGGTGCATTTAGCTGCCAGGAAGACAGTGGACAGCATGTCATCCGCGATACCGTTGGCTGCCTTGGCTATGAAGTTGGCTGTTGCAGGTGCGACGATCATGAGGTCAGCTGCCTTGGCGAGAGATATGTGCTGGACGTCGTATTCAAAATGCCTGTCGAACATCTCCACTGTGACACGGTTATTGGTCAGCGTCTCAAAGGTGAGAGGGGAGATGAACTCCGTTGCGTGCTTAGTCATGACAACATGAACATTAGCATGCTGCTTTTTAAGAGCACTTGCCAGGTATGCCGACTTATATGCAGCAATGCCGCCTGTGACACCGAGTACTATGGTTTTATCTTTTAACATGGTCAGTCTCCGTTGTTAATGAAATAAAGAATTATTGAATTCCTGCATCAATTGTTCCACTCATAATTGTACTTATGTGTACATTGCATGTCAAAGACAAGAAGGGAAGCAGCGTGCGATCATATCCGGAAAAGAAAACACCCGGCGATCGCTCGCCGGGCATTTTGATGTAGTTAGTTCATAACCTTACAACCTCTAAGATGTAAGTCAGTACTGTATCTGATGATTCAGATTAGTTGCCCCAGAATGATGTGATCTGGCCGTAAACGATGAGTGCCATGAAGATAGGTCCGAGCCACTTGATGCAGAAGTCGAAGAGTCCTCTTGACTTGAAGTTGGATCCTCTTTCGATTTCATCATCAACATAGTGAGGAACTACCCAGCCGATCAGGATAGCCATGATCAGGCCTGTGAGAGGCATCAGGATACCTTCAGCAAGAGCATCCCATACATCGAGTACGTCCGGCTGTCCGAGCAGGTGGAACCATGCAACTGTTGGAGCTGCACCAAGGCAGTCGAGAGTTGTCAGTGTGTTTCCGATCAGTGCCCAGAGACCCATCAGCATTGTAACTCCGAATCTGTTAGCAGACTTACCAGCCTTGATTCTGTTATCGAGGATAGCAGAGATTCCGCCTTCCATCATACCGATTGAGGATGACAGAGCAGCGAAGAATACGAGCAGCCAGAAGAGGAATCCGAAGATCTTTCCGCCAGCCAGTTCGTTGAATACTGTCTGCATGGAGATGAACAGAAGTCCAGGACCAGCACCTGGCTCGATTCCGTAAGCTGTGCATGCAGGCATGATAGCCATACCGGAAAGGAGAGCAGCGCAGGTGTCACCAATAGTGATAAATACAGCGTCTTTCTCAAGGTTCTCACCCCTGTCGAGGTATGAACCATAAGCAATCAGACATCCGGATGCGAGGGACAGTGAGAAGAACATCTGTCCGCCGGCAAGCTTCATTGTGTCGAAGAAGCCCTTAGCTGTTGTGAAGCCCTCGAAGTGAGGCTTGAACAGGAATGCAAGACCTTCACCTGATCCAGGCAGTGTGCAGGATCTGATTACGATGATGACCAGCATTACGAAGAGTGCAGGCATAGCTACCTTGCAGAACTTCTCGATACCGCCGGATACTCCGCCCAGTACGATCACAACTGTGAGTGCCAGGAAGACTACCATCCAGATCATAGCCTGTCCGCCGTTGCTCAGCAGTGAAGCTTCGAAGAATGCATTAGGATCTACTTCCTTGCCGCCGAATGCAATTACGGAGTATACAAGATACTTCATGATGTATCCGCCGAATGTGCAGTAGAATGCGATCAGGAAGAACGGTACTGCAGTCTGAAGAACACCGTTGAACTTGAATGCAGGATGAATCTCATAGTATGCCTCGATAGCAGCCTTCTGAGATTTACGACCGATAGCGATCTCGGAAAGAACCAGAGGATAACCTACAGTTACGAGCAGGATGACGTAGAGAAGCAGGAAAGCAAATCCACCGCCAAGTCCCATCTTGTAAGGGAAGGACCAGAGGTTACCAAGACCTACTGCGGATCCAAGTGCGGCCATAAGGAATCCGAAATTCGAATTAAATTGACCTTTACTTTGTTCCATAATAAATACCTCCTATTAAATTGACGCATTGCGCCTAACTACCATTCAATTTTACCGCGCGCTAAATGTGATGTCAATATGAATAACTTGTTCACAAATCCGTCACACGGAAAAAAAGTAATGTTCAGGAAGAATAAAAAATGACGCAAATTATGACTATAGAAAAGACCGGCCGCATTTCTGCAGCCGGTCGTACATAATCATTAAATATGATTAAATTAAGGGTTAGTTTCTGGATTGCTACCAGTTTCTGCCGGAGGCTGAACAGGCTGTTCCGGTTTATCCGGCTGAACAGGCTGTTCCGGTTTATCCGGCTGAGCAGGCTGTTCCTGTTCCGGAATAACAGGGTCGGTTTTCTGCTCCTCCTGCTGATTGTTATTGTTATTAGCAGATTCTCTAGCAGCAGCTTCCTGTGCTTTGCGTGCTGCCTCTTCATCTTTCTTACGCTGTTCCTCGGCCTTTCTACGTGCTTCCTCTTCCTCTTTCTTACGCTTATCTTCGGCTTCTTTCTTTTTTTCTTCAGCGCTCTTGTAGACTGTCAGTCCAGTCTCGGTTCCCTTTGTAAAGTATTCGCTGCCTCTCTTGACAACGTTGGCAGGAGCGGCACGGTATGAACCCTGACAAGCCTTAGGGATCTGTCCGATGATCTTGCCCCAGAGCTTAGCTGCTACCCAGGAAAGATCGGACATCTCGACGTTCTGGTCTGTACCGATCCAGAGGGATGCGGCATAGGCCGGAGTGAATCCGTCGAACCAGATATCGTATTTATCATTGGTTGTACCTGTCTTCCCGCCTGTGACAACCTGCTGAATTGAGTAGTTGTTGGCCTTTACTACGGACTGAAGTACATCCGTCATGATGAAGGCAACACCTTCATTCAGTGATTCTGACTGCTCAGACTTTCCTTCGAGGAGAACTTCACCGTTTCTGTCAAGCACCTTGGTGTAGCAGATCGGTGTATTCACCTTGCCGAGAGCAGGGAAGGATGCGTATGCCAGTGCCATCTCTAAAGGCTCAACGCCCTGAACCATAGCTCCGAGTGCGAGTGCGGCAGGGTTCATGTCGTTTGCATACTGGCTTTCGTCATCAACTGCGGTTGTAATGCCGAATTTCTTGAGTATATCCATGGAGAACTCATTGCCTACCTGCAGCTGCAGCTTGACAGCACAGGTGTTGATCGACTTCTGTATCGCAGTCTTGAAAGTGTTCTTGCCGGAGAAGGACCTTGTTACGTTCTGAGGCCAGTCTTTGTTCTCGATGTGGCATTTCTCGTCCTGTATAGTGGAGTGTACAGTTACATAATCTCCCCAGCCCTGGGAACCCTGCTTATCGATCTTGAAGTCTATGAACGGCCACTTCTTGCCTCTGCCTGCTAACTCATAGCTCTTCTGGAGTGCTGCTCCGTATACGGCAAGCGGCTTGATCGATGAACCAGGCTGACGTGTGGTGAGTGCACGGTTCAGAAGCTTCTGTCCTCTGAAGGACCTTCCGCCGACCATCGCCTTTACTTCGCCAGTGCCTACTCCGAAAATTACCATGGCGCCCTGAGGCTGAAGTGTCCTGGTAGCCAGTGAATAAGCATCTTTGGTGATTATAAGGTTATCACCGTCTTTCTTCATGTCACCGTCGTAGTCATTGAAGTAGTCAGCAGAGATCACGAGGTTTCCGTTCGAATCGAGTGACTTGTATGTTGCCGGTACGTTGATGTATCCGCCCTGGATCGAGTACACCTGATCATCTTCAACTACATAGTAGTTCTTGAACTCAAGGCTGTAATCAGTTCCTTCTGCGACCTGTGTCTCGTAAATGTTCAGGTTCTTGCCCTTGTAAATAGTAACAGACCCGTCGCCGTTGATACTTACTTCATCTGAACCGAGTGTAAAGTTTCCGTCCTCATCGAAGAAGTGATCAAAATTGTAGAGCGCGACATCGCCGTCATTGTTCAGCATGTTGCCGTCTTCATCTGTCTTATGGATAGCGGCGATCGTAGGGAAGTTGGACGAATCCTTGAACTCCTCAGCGATGACATTCTGCGCTGTGCTGTCCATTGTCGAGTAGATCTTGAGGCCCTTGGTGTATACCATACGCTCAGCATCAGCATATTCCATGCCGTACTTCTCCATGAGGTCGTTGATTACGGTATCAACGAGATATTCATGGTAGTACGAATAGTTGCCGTTGCCCGAGGTGATAGTAGGGTTGATGAATGTATTGACCGACTTGTCCACACAGCTTGTGTACTCGCTGTCAGAGATATATCCCTGATCCTTCATGAGAGCGAGAGTGAGATCACGTCTCGCTCTTGCCTTGTCGTTGGTAACGACCGTATCAGGATCCTTCTGAACGATCTTGGCATCATCCGCTACCTGATAGGTGCCGTCTGCTATCTTCAGAAGAGCATAGTCTTCCGGAGCCTGAGGCAGGGCGGCAAGTGCAGCACACTCTATAAGATCCAGATCCTTGACTTCCTTGGAGAAGTATGTCCTTGCAGCTGCATCTACACCATAGCATCCGTATCCCAGATAGATGGAGTTGAGGTAAGCCTCAATGATCTCTTCCTTGCTGAGGGCACGTTCGATCTTGCTTGCATAGTGCATCTCTATGATCTTACGGCGCAGGCTTCGCTGGCTCTTGATATCTGACAGATAAACATTACGCGCAAGCTGCTGTGTAATGGTACTGGTACCGCTGATACGTCCGCCGCCCCCGAAAGAGGAGAGAACAGCTCCGAACATACGTGTCCAGTTGAATCCGTGATGCTTGTAGAATGTTTTGTCTTCTATGGCAATGAAGGCATTTTTCAGATCATCCGGCATCTCACTGATCGGGACTATCGTCCTGTCTTCAGTGTAGTGCAGAGTGTCTATCTCAGTGCCGTCTATGTCATAGAGAATAGATGAGCGCTCTATGTTCGAATACAGGCTTTCCTGGTTGATACTTCCCACTTTTACCGATGTTATGATCACAGTCAGAAGGACCGTCACAACGCCAAGTATGAACAATCCGCCGATCACCGTCAGGATCTTACGCCCTATCGTTGCACTGGCAAATTTTTCCCAGTATTTGTTTTTTGGAGCTTTTCTGCTCTTCACTTTTTTGTCCTTCACCTTTTTGTCTTTCACTTTCTTATCTTTCATACGTATATTCACCTTTGATATCACTTTTTACCGGATTGTATTTGATATGTATCAGTACTTAGGCTCAGCCAGGTCGAAGTTTT
>CACWYF010000101.1 GCA_902765035.1 uncultured Eubacteriales bacterium | reverse complement strand
AAGGAAATACCGCATGTCCCCGGCTGAGATCATAAGCTACGGTGAAGAGCTCGAGCAGAAACTCCAGCTGATCGAAAACTATGATGCCGAAAAGGCAAGGCTCAGGGAGATCGCAGATCAGAATTATGCTCTCCTTGAGGACCAGGCATCCCATGTAAGTGAGCTGAGGCACATCATCGCGTCCAGGCTCGAATCAGCCATGATCAAGGAGCTTAACGACCTTGAGTTCGCCAATTCGGATTTTAAGATCAGGATCGACCGCGCTGATGAGATCGGGCCGCTCGGCTTTGATACTGTCGAGTTCATGATATCCACCAACCCTGGCGAACCTCTGATGCCGCTTACCAGGATAGCATCCGGCGGTGAGATCTCCAGGATAATGCTCGCCTTCAAGCACATCATCGGTGACAGCGACATGGTGGACACCATGATATTCGATGAGATCGATACAGGTATAAGCGGTCACACCGCCCTTGTCGTAGGCAGAAAGATGAGCGAGATCGCAGAGCACCATCAGCTGATTGCGATCACCCACCTTCCTCAGATCGCAGCATACGGAGATGACAACTACCTCATTTCCAAGACCGTCCGCGACAACAAGTCTCACACAGGCATTGACCACCTCGATGCTGAAGGCAAAGTAAAGATGGTCGCAACACTCTTCAGCGGCTCATCAGGCAGCGAAAGCGCACTCGATGCAGCAAGAGAACTCATTGAAAGCACGCGGAACGCGCGTAGTTGACCCGATTTAATTATATGTAAACCACAAAGAGCAGGCCTCACAGCCTGCTCTTCTCTATTTCATTATATGTTCCCGGATCTGTTAGCTCCTTTGCGCCCTGCTATCTTCCCGGCGCAGCTGACATTACAAACAGTTCCAGCGCTGTATCCTTGTCAATGTCGCCTCTCTTTATATCCCGGTCTATATTATACAGCTCTGTCAGGAGTCTTCTTATGCGGCTCAGGCTGTACGCTCCGGCTGCCTGCCAGGCTCTCTTGAACCTGAACTCATTGACTCCGGTTGCCTTCGCCATCTGTCCTATGCTCATCCCCTGCTGTGACAGTTCAAGAGCATCATACATTATCTCAAACTGCTTTGTCAGAAGAGCTATCACCGGAATGGCGCCGTCCTCTTCATTGATGATAGTCTCCGTGATCGCCAGGGCTTTTGCCCTGTTTCCGCTGACTACTGCGTCCACAAGATTGAACACGAACCTGTCACTGTCACCGGTCAGCAGCTCTTCGATCACATCGATCGTTATCTGATCGCCCTGCGCAGCCTTTACGATTTTGCCCACATCAGCATCCATCTGCGTCAGTGTGTAGGTGCTTTCCTTGTTGTAATAGCCGGAGATGTCTATAAGGAACTCAAGCTCCCTTCTCGCAAGCATCTTGCCGCCAGCGTGAACGCGCTTGTCGATGAATGACTTGAGGTCTGCCTTCTCAAGACGCCCGAAATCATATGCTCCCGCCGCTTTGATCATCTTCTTCGCGAAAGAAGTCAGGTCACCGGCATATCTGCTCTCAAGCAGGAATATGACAACTGCCGTATCCTGCTTCTCTGATGCGAACTTCAGCAGCTCATCAGCTCCCGGATCACCGGACTTCCTGTACAGCGGCAGGTAGTTCTTCACTATTATCACCCTGCGCTCAGAGAACATCGAGAACGCTCTTGCCTCTCCCATGATCTCATAGGCACTGACAGTCGTTCCGTCCATGTGCTTCACATCAAGACTGCGGGAGTCCTCATCAACATACTTGTTTATGATCTCCCTCACAGCCCAGTCCATCAGGTAATCCTCAGCCCCGTAGAAGAACAGGACATCGCGTGTTATTCCCTTGCGCCAGTCATTCACAAAATCCTTATATGCCATGGGACAATTCTAACACATTCACCGCTTATTCACAGATACTTTTTCAGAGTCCTGAAATGTCAGGGCTCTGCCCGATCCGGATCCGTGATCCTCATTGTGTCGACAAGGTGTATCTTCCCTCTCCGGATATCTATGCCCACTGCGCCATTCAGGTCTGTGCGATATATCGGGATGCCGCGCTCTTCAAGGCGGTCGATGGTCTGCTGATGAGGATGACCGTAGAAGTTGTTGGCTCCGACCTGGATAACTGCGATCGATGGTGATGCCGCATCGAGGAATGCTTCACTGCTGCTTGACTTGCTGCCATGGTGAGCGATCTTCAGCACATCGCACTTCAGTGGATTTTCCTGTATGGATGATTTATTCCTGTAGTATTCGATCATTTTAAGCTCATCCTCCTCAAGCAAGTCGCCGGTTACCATTATCTTTATGCCTTTGTAGCTGATCAGATAGACCATGTTGTGCTCATTGGGATCATCGATATCTATCCCGCCGGATTCCCCTTCGACCGGCCATATGGTGTCTATGTACACATCATCTGTTATATGTATTCGTGATCCGTGTTCTATGAAATGCACCTTGCCTGGTTCTTTCATGATTTCAGGCAGGAGGTCAGTCATAAACTGTTGCGTATTATCCGTGCCTTCTGTATCTGTCATTTCATGCTTATCGGAACTCGTTTCTGTATTCCTCACAGGCTTGCTCTCGAGGGATTTCCGGTAATCGGAAGGGATACAGATGGCTCCGACGGGATATACCTGCGAGAGCTGGAGGATGCCAAGGGCATGGTCGGTATGAAGATGCGTGACACAGGCTAATTCTGCCCTCTCAGCGCCGTTTGCCAATAGATAGGGCATCAGAACATCTTCGACTATATCCCGCTCTGTATCGCCTCCTCCGTCTATGAGGATGTCTTTACCTCCGGCGCGGATGTGGGTACAGTCCCCCTGTCCGACAGAGACGAAGACGATCTCATCATCAGAGAAGGTGTTATATGCAGCCGGCAGCATGCAGACCGAGAATGCGAGTATGCACAGATATGCCCTCACCAGGATGCGGTATTCACGTCTGAGTATCCTGATCCTCGCCCACTCTGAAGAAGTGAGCATCATGACAAGATACATAAGAACCAGGACCGGAACCCCGGCCGATGTGACCAGATCCGAGAAATACCCTCCGGCAGATACCGCAGAATTGAATCTCAGGATGATCTCAGAGAGGCCTTCTACTATCAGGATGGCAAAACCGGGTACTGTCCCTGCAGCCATCGTTATGAAGAGGACTAACATGCAGGCCGGGACTATGACCGATGCCATGAAGATCACGGGGATGTTTATGAATATAGAAAGGACGTTGATACGGTGGAAAACCAGAGCTGTAAGCGGGAGTATCCCGGCCTGTACCGCCAGTGCCGCGGCAAGCAAGTCGTCGGCATAAGTCCCGTCCGTGAAGTGCGAGAGTGGTCCTGCGAGAAATGCTATCCCGAGCAGCGCAAGAAAAGACATCTGAAAACCTGTGCTCAGAAGCTGGTAAGGCTCGATGACCAGAATAAGAAATGCCGATGCGCTGACTGCACTCAGAAGGTCAAACGGTCTTCTCGCATACATCGCCAAAAGGCTTATTGTGAGCACAGTAACCGCACGCATTGTCGAAGGACTCCACATGGTCATGTCTCCGTAAAGGATCAATATGAAGATCACAAAGACGGCTGCCGGCAGAGTTCTCCTCTTTCCCTGCAGGAATCTGAGAAGTGAATACAGGAAACCCGTATGGAGCCCGCTGACCGCAAGAATGTGACCTGTACCGTTATCGGTAAAGTCCTTAAGGGTTTCTTCACCTATATCCGACTTATCACCGAAGACAGTGCCCTTTATAAAGGCTCTGATCTCAGGGTCACCGAACCGGTCCAGGAAGTTTTCCCTCGCTTCAAACAGCCAGCGCTTATAGCGGGCCCGGACAGATACAGGTCCATCATCAATTATCTCTATGGCTTTCGCACTGAAAGCGTAGCCGATGCCGCGGCTTCTTAGGTATATGCGGTAGTCAAAGCACCCCGGGTTTTCTGCACCGGACGGCTCTTTGAGCTTCCCGTATGCACTGATCCGCCGGCCAGGTATCTCCCGGATATCTGTATCACCTGCGTTATACAGGCTGACGATCACCCTGACTCCTGATGACGTGACATCCGTGTCACTCAGTACTATTCTGAGACCCTCTCCCTTTACAGTTACAGATTCAGCCGTGCCGCTGACAGTAGTTATCATATCGGGGGTCAGCCTGATAAAAGTATCATGGTCATCTCTGAGATCTGCTTCTGATGGATCGTCAGCATTCTGTTCTGACGGTATGCATGTCTTCGGTCCGGCCGGAGTGGAAATCAGGCAGCACCCGTATGAAATATATCTGCATGTGAACAGCACAAAGCCGGCGGCAAGAAATGCCGCAAGTCTCCGCCGCTCAGTCTCCTCAAGGTCAAAACACGTGTATGTCATCACGCAGATGCTGACCATGATAAGTGCTCCGCCGGCGATCCGGGTCCTTTCGAAAATAAAATAGCCGGCAGAGACGCCGGCTGCAAGCATCATTGTATATGCAAAAAGTTTTCGTCTTATCACAGCAGTGTCTCCTGCCGTGATTCTAACGTGGTAACAATGCTGTGATTCATACTGAATAAGTTATCACGTTCATGCCTGATAAAGGTCCCGGAATGCCGGATCTCATTCGGCAGCTGTGAGCTTATCAGCTGCTCGATAAAGTTCAGTAAAAAATGAATAACGTATAACAAAAATTAACAAATTAATCTGAAAATAATAAACCCAGCACCTGTTGATACGGTGCTGAGTATTAGTTTCATTTTCAGACTCTCAGGCTCCGATGACCTCAGTAGTTGCTGGTTCAGCATCTGTGAACAGAAGCTGCCAGACTCTCAGCCCTTTCGCTTAGCCCTTGATTGCTGCTACGGCTTCTTTTCTGTCAGCCGCCTTGAATACTGCAGAGCCGGCAACGATGACCTCTACGCCTGCCTCTCTTACAAGATGAGCATTGGCCGGTCCGATCCCGCCGTCGACCTCGATCAGATAAGAGTAGCCATTCTCTGCCTTCTTCTTGCTGTAGTAGCTGATCTTAGGAAGCGAGCTGTCCATGAATTTCTGTCCGCCGAATCCCGGCTCAACAGACATTACCAGCACCAGATCGATATCCTTAAGAAACTCATCCAGTACCTCAGGCTCTGTTCCCGGCTTGATCGAAACGCCCGCCTTGATGCCAAGACTGTGGATGTGCTCAAGAGTAGCAGCAAGATCGCTGCATGCCTCATAATGCACAGTGATGAACTCAGTGTTGTCCGTGACAAATTTCTCGATATATCTGTCAGGATCCTCGATCATCAGGTGAACATCATAAGGTACTGTCGCAGTTCCGTTAAGACTCTTCATGACATCCGGTCCGAAGCTTATGTTCGGTACGAAAGCGCCATCCATAACATCGATATGCAGATAATCGATCCCGCAGCCCTGCACATCAGCGACATCAGCGCCGAGTCTGGCAAAATCTGCTGCGAGTATAGACGGGGATATCAAAGCTTTTTCCATTTTCTGACCTCCTCGATCATCATAAGATATGAATTGTATCTTGATCTGTGAATCTCT
>CACWYF010000100.1 GCA_902765035.1 uncultured Eubacteriales bacterium | reverse complement strand
AACGGCAAGTCCGTAAACAGATTCGGAGCGCCAGTAAACTACAAGACAGGTCCGGTCCTCTTCGGCGAGCCGGGAACCAACGGCCAGCACTCGTCCTACCAGCTCCTCCACCAGGCCAAGGACATCGTTCCTCTCCAGTTCATCGGATTCAGGGAGAACCAGTCCGGAGTTGACGTAGACATCCAGGGCAGCACCAGCCAGAAGAAGCTGGGCGCCAACGTCGCAGCTCAGATCGTCGCCTTCGCATGCGGCAAGAACGACGAGAATCCTAACAAGAATTTCAACGGCGGCAGACCTTCCAGCATCATCACAGGGGATCAGCTGACACCCGCATCACTCGGAGCACTTCTCGCACACTTTGAGAACAAGATCATGTTCCAGGGCTTCCTGTGGAACCTGAACAGCTTCGACCAGGAAGGCGTACAGCTCGGCAAAGTCCTCGCCAAGAAGGTCCTCGCTCATGAGACCGACGGAGCCCTCGCAGAGTACGCAGAGATGCTCGGCATCTAGTGCCCTTGATTACCGGCAGTCTTTAGCCAGCGTGCAATAAGACAGCCTCGCAGACTTAACACAAAAGGCGTAGCACATGAACCTTGAACATGTGCTACGCCTTATTCTTATGCTCATTTTGCCTCCATAGCAGAATCAGCTATGCTGTGTTCCGCCCGGGCTATTCCGGTTCCCCTTGATTTGTCTCAGCGGCGTCAGCCCCGTTTGCATCAGTGGCAGCAGCCTCGTTTTCACTGACCGGCCTGTGATTGATACCATAAGTCTTCTCGATGGACAGCGCAAGCGGTGTGTTGTTTGTAAAATATGTATCTACATTCAGGTCGATAGCCTGCTTGATCTTTTCCTCTGTATCGATAGTCCATACATTGAACTTCTTCCCGTGCTCGTGTACCCCCTGTACATTGAAGTCGGCCATGAGGCCGGAATAAGCCGGGACGGAGACGATATCCACATACGGCATATCGAGGCAGCCATTAAGTTCATCCTGCGTAAAACACAGGTAGAGCTTGGTCATGTCAGGGAATTTCTCATCCAGTCTTTTCAGTATTTCTGTGCTCTTGCACTGAACTATTATGGCATCCTGATTGCCGTACTGCTCCACCAGAGATTCAAGCGCAGTGACCGTCGCTTCATCTCTCATCTTCAGGTCGATCACATACGTTACATCCTTGCCGTACCGGTCAAACACCTCACTCAGTCTGAGTATCTTGTTTCCGGTATGAGTCCTCAGTTTGTCTATTTCTTCTGCCTTCATTACGGAATACAGCGCACTGGTCCCGGTCATGACTACAGCATCATTCGAATGAGCCACAAACAGCACTCCGTCTTCGGACCTGATAACATCCTGCTCTATGTATATCGATCCCGCCGCTATGGCTTCATCGTATGCTGCAAAGGAGTGTTCATTGGCCCCCGCAGAGCCCCTGTGTGAATATACATGTGTGACAGCCGTCTCGTTTATGATCGTATTCAGTGCAGTATTCTGCGAAGAGTTTATAACAGCTGAGCTGACGGTTACTCCGCCTGTGATGACAACAGACCTGACCATGCTGTGCCTTCTGTTGTTGTCGATCCCGTACTGTATCAGCCAGTACGCGGCTCCGGCACTCCCGCAGAGCATCACAATTATGAGGATCCACAGAATAGCTCTTTTCTTTCTGGCTTTGCTTCTCCTCTTTTTAGCGAGTTTTTTCTCCTGCTTTCTCTCCAGCTTTTTCTGCTGTTTTTCCCTCTTTCTTTTCTTTTTTTCAGGTTCCTTGAACCTGCGTCCTTCTTCCATACATTACAAGTGTTTTCTCTCAATGATATCTTGCTTCTAATAATATCTGAATGACACTATTTGCATTCTGTTGTATACATTAAGACTCAGCTCAGTCGGATATATCAACAGCAATTTTATTATTGTACCATATTTATGAGGTTCCCTATAGATTCATATCTTTCATGTATTTCTCTACTCGGTCCACCGTTTCAGGTGAGTCGCCTATATCTATATCTTCACCATTCCGGATCATCTCCTTGATCATATCCTCGAATGCGTGATGGTATCTGACGCTCTCATCCCAGGCCGCTTTGTTTTCCTTGCTGAGGTCACTCGGTCCTATTCCCATCTCATCCTGAATATACCCTCCGAGAAATTCAGTGACCTTCTTCTGACCGCGCACATTAGTGTGTCCGTGATTGTAGTAATCTTTCTTTTCCTTCAGTCCGAGCTCATGAAACATCGGCTGCATGTTAAGAGTCGGATAACCGTTTTCCTTTGCTATGTCGAGGATCCTGTTCGCTCTCAGATTCACCAGCATTTCATCTGCATCATTCTCAGTGAGCACGGTAGGATATTTGACGAACAGCACCTGGATATCCTTGCTCCTGCAGTAGTCTATAAATTCCCTTATTGTCCTCTCCGCAGTGCTGTCGAGTTCTGCAGGCTCATCTGTAAAGCTTGCCGGATCCACATTTGCAAGCTTCCTGTCTCTTGCGCGTGTCTCAATGCCTTTCAGCGGCGATGGTCCATAGAATTCTGCCCTCAGCCTCGGCTTGATCTTCCGGATATTAGGTGCAATGTTGGTATGGTATCTGAGTATAGGGAACAGCAGGCTCGCCACCGATGTCCTGTCGATATTTCTAACGATCTCTTTCGCCATGGACACCTTCTCTGCAGACAGCGGATAGTGCGTCATTATGGTATATACCTGATTGCAGCGGGTCCTGATCAGTTCCGTTTCATAGCCGCCCCCGAATACATCCACAACGACAAGTTTCGGCTTCTGTGTACGCAGTGTGTCCTGAAGAGCCGGCTTCCACATCGTGCAGGTCGCGCCTCCGATAGCGTACGGGTATGACGTGAAACCGTATTTCTCATAGGCGTATGCAGATGCAAAACCGGAGTAAGTCGCGCTGGATCCTATGAGCAAAACGTCGATACTGTTCCTCGGTTCCTTGTGCAGCATCATCACCCGGTCTTCGTCGACACTGTTCGGTATGCAGAAAAAGTACTGCAGGATCTGAACGCTGAAAAACACGCATATCAGCATCGCAGCCACCGCAACCGCTCTCTTTTTGTATTCTTTTTTCCGTTCCTTTTTTTCAGGCATTATGTCTTTATCCTGTCTGGTATATCTGTTGCCGGATCCTGCCGATCCGGTCCATGTTATTTTTCCTTAATTATCAGAACTGCATGTATACGAATTCTGCAGGATCGACTGCAGGTCCGTAAGTCCCGAGCACGATTATCATCATAATGAGGACGAACAGTGCAAGCCACTGTATCAGTCCGCTTCTCCTCTCAAGCAGCTCAGCAGGTGTATCCAGAGATGTCTGCTCGAGCCTTATGCTCATAAACAGCAGTATCACCGAGCTGAACATGAGTGTCAGGAATGCCATTTTGCGCATCCCGAGAGTTGACAGCTGGTCCATGAATACGCCCATGTTCTGGTCTGTCACTATCCTGAACATCATCTGCATCGCGTTGGTGAAGCTGTCAGCGATGTCGAATATGTAGCCTATCAGCACGATTATGAATGTACGCAGCATCTGGAACAGCTTCCACCATGCCGCTTCTTTATTGATATGAAATGTTTTGCGCATCCTGTCGTAGACAGGTTCCAGCATTGCGGACAGCATGATGATGAATCCGTTCCACACACCGAATGCTATGTACTTGCTGTTGGCGCCGTGCCATATACCCACAAGCAGGAAGACGATGAATGATGCCATCGCCGTAGTGAACACCTTGGCCAGATGCTTTCCAGCGGCAGTTTTTCCGAAAGACGATCCTGCGATTCCTTTGCTTATATTCCTCGACAATTCAGACATTGCTATCGGATAGAATACGTAATTCTTCATCCATGCGCCGAGAGTTATATGCCACCTTCTCCAGTATTCGCCAATGGACTTCGAGAAATACGGCTGTCTGAAGTTCATCTCCATTTCGATGCCGAGAATCCTGCAGATGCCTCTCGAGATATCTATCCCTCCGGAGAAATCCGCGTACAGCTGGAGAGCATACATAAGCGATATGAAAAGCACCATCGTTCCGCCGTATCCGGCAAACTCCGGCGTACCGTTGATGCCGCCGTTGTTGTAATACGCTTTGATCCCTATCCACGCGCAGTCCGCTATGACGATCTTCTTGAACAGCCCCCACGCGATAATGATCACGCCGCGTTTGAAGTTGTTCCAGTCAGCATCATGCGGCTCGATGAGCTGATGATGCAGCTTGCTGTACGAGCTGATAGGTCCCTGTATGATCTGAGGGAAGAAGGAAACGAACAGGGCGAACCTGAAGAAGTTCTGCTCTGCCTCAGCTGTCCCTCTGTATACGTCGATGAGATACCCTGTCGCCTGGAAAGTATAGAAAGATATTCCGAGTGGAAGGATCATGCTTATGATCTGCACGTTCTCCGCAGGTGAACCCAGCAGATGCATGAGCCCGCCGGCCAGGAAGTTCAGATATTTTAAGACGAACAGGATGCCGAAATTCAGGACGAGAGTTGCTGCGAGCACTTTCTTCTTCCGCGACTCGACACTTTTCTTGAACGCCTTCTTCTGATCCCTGTCCCAGACTCCCTTGTTCGCCTTAAGCTCCGCTGATGCCTTCTCAGATATGGATTCAAGCTGCCGTCCGGCAAGGTACACAGTCACCGTCGTGAGCAGGATGAAGGCCATATATCTGTAGCTGTTATAGATGTAGAAGAAGTAACTCCCTGCAAGCAAAACAGTCCAGCGGTACTCCCTCCGCGGAAATGCAAAATATATTAAGATCGTTATGCATGCGAATACCGCAAATAATAATGAGGTATATGTCATATCGATGTGTTGAATCCGTTGGTTTCTATTCTGTCTCTGCACAGGACAAGTCTGTCACCGTCATGCAGATATATCCGCGGCATGTCCCTGCTCAGGAAGAGCGACATGCACTCGTAGTGCGCCTAAGCTCCTGCCTGGTGGAACACGAGCGTGTCCCCGGTTTTAAGTCCGGTGAATTCCGCATTCCTTGCCAGCACGTCGGCCGTAGTGCAGAGGCTTCCGCACAGAGTCCACGGCAATGTGTCTCCGCCTGTGCTGTCTGAGATATGGCTTATGAAAGGACACTGCATTCCCTGCATCTGTCCGAAATAGCGGATCTGGTGCGAGCCTCCGTCTATGATCGCGTAATCGATGCCTTCGTTGTTCTTGGCATCAACGACCTTAGTGAAGTAATGGCCGCAAGACTCCGCGAAAAACCTTCCCATCTCGATCGTCAGCTCGCAGACTTCCGCAAGCTCCTTAAGCGCAGTGCTTATCTCGTCGAGGAAGGCCATTTCAACAATATGCGCGTCTTCGAGGCAGTCCATGTCCTTGTCACGGCACATGTATGCCGGAAGACCTGTGCCGTACTCGATCTTTCTGAGCTCGAGTCCGGACTTCTCCCTGAGCTCCACTATCCATCTCCTGAGGAAGCTTGTCTCCTTAACGATCTCCCTCGCCTTTCTCTTCTGTGTGCCTGTAAAGAAATGCACGCCGGCGAAGTTTATTG
>CACWYF010000099.1 GCA_902765035.1 uncultured Eubacteriales bacterium | reverse complement strand
GCGTAGAGGTGTACTATAAGGACAAAACAGTGTGGTGTATTTTTCACGTCCGAGCAGTAAATCAAGCTGTTTTTTCAGCGGCTGATACTGCTCCTCCGCGCTGACAAAGCCGCAGGAGGAAATCACGACAAAATGCTTTTCTTTCAGGCTTTCGTCCCGCAGCGTATGGAAGGACGGGCGGCTGTTTTTATTCCGTCCCCTAATGTCACTGCTGATCATCAGTACTACAACGCCAAGGCAGTGGCTGATGCAGGTGGTGCCTTCATCGTCAGAGAGAACGAAAATACCGTCCCTGATGTAATGAGAATAATCGAATCGCTGGATGCTGACAGAGAGCAGATCAGACAGATGGAAAAAGCGAGCAGGAGCGTAGCGCCGGTCCATGCGACTGATATAATCTGCGATACGATCATGGAGACATACAGGAAGTGAGCACTGAGAAAACTGTTACTTTAGTTGACTTAGAGAATACAGAAGATATCAGTGAAGAAGTTACAGAGCGCAATGATGCGACTATTGCGGTCCCTGAGACTGAAACAGCTGATGAGCAGAAGCAGACTGCAGCGGTGGATACCCGTGCAGTTACTGCTGCTCTTGACGTTGCTGAAACGGCTGATCTGCCGGAAGAAGATCAGGAAGATGACGCTGCTCAGGCTGTTCCTGCGGCAACCGTTACCATCATGAAGGATGCGGTAACGGAAGAAGCTGCGGCTGATGCAGCAGAAAACGGAGACGAAAACGCGGGATCCGGAACGGATGAAGAAAGCGCTCAGAAGGAAGAGCAGGAATCAGAAACTGAAACGGAAACTGATCCGGAAACCGAAGCGATAAAAGAGAAGATCCGTGAGCGCAAAAGGGAGAAGAAGAGGAAAGCGATAAGACGCAAGACAGCTTTCTGGACCGGTTTTATCATCATTACACTTTCCATAGCATGCTTCCTCTTTTCGATATCCGGATTCTTTACCGTCGACTCGATAGAGGTAAGGGGCAATTCCCATTTTTCTGCAGAAGAGATCATCAACATAGCACATGCCGTTCCGGGGCACAATCTTCTCTACAATACTGATGAGAAACCTATCACTGACTATCTTGAGCAGAACCCTTACATCAAATCAGCGTCGGTATCAAGAAAGCTTCCTTCGACACTTGTGATTACAGTCGAGGAGAGAGCAGAAGCCATATGCTTCAACTATGATGATGATTATCTCATCATGGATGATGAGGGGACGCTTCTTAAGAAGACCCGGACTGAACCCAAGATAACCAACGTGAAAGGGTTCGTAGTTACCAGGATAAGACTGGGCGATACAGTAGGAACTGAGAACCAGCAGATGTTCAGCAGGCTTCTGAGACTGATCAGGGCGATGAAAGCTGCTGACCTGTATTTTGTATCCATCGACATGACGGGATATGAGGATAATATGGCTGTTAAGGCATATATCTATGACAAGCTGGTCGTAAAGACGGATTACGAGACACTGCTGATCAATCTCAAGAACGGAAGGCTTCACAAAATCGTGGAAAAGCTGTTTGAGGATGATGTAAAGAGAGGAACTATCACGATCACTGAGAACGGCGAGGCTTCATTTGAGCCCGGGATCTGATTGACGGTAATCCGGGAAACGGTGTTCTGACGCCTGGCAGATTTACAAGTAATTGTGTTACGTAAACCTAAAAACCCCTAAATATTGTGGTTTTTTGCCAAAAAGGTAATGCATTTGCACAATATATGTGCTAAGATAACTATATCTATTTATGAGTTCAATGAGGAGGACACACTATGGAATTCGTTTCTGATTTCGTATCCGAGACAGATAATGCCGCGATCATAAAAGTAATCGGCGTTGGCGGTGGCGGATGCAACGCTATTAACAGGATGGTCGACACCGGTCTTGGCGGCGTATCTTTCATCGCAGTAAATACAGACAGACAGGCTCTCGCTAAGTGCAAGGCTGAGATCAAGATCCAGCTGGGCGAGAAAGTTGCCGGAGGCAGAGGTGCCGGCGCAAATCCTGAGCTTGGACAGAAGGCTGCTGAAGAAACAATCGATGAGATCATTTCACACATCCAGGATGCTGACATGGTATTCATCACAGCAGGCATGGGCGGCGGTACCGGTACAGGAGCTGCTCCTGTCATCGCAAAGGCTTCAATGGACTGCGGCGCACTTACAGTTGCTGTTGTTACCAAGCCTTTCACCTTCGAGGGAAAGAAGCGCTGGAACAGAGCTGCAAAGGGCATCCAGTATCTGAGCAACTTTGTTGACTCTCTGGTCGTTATCCCTAACGACAGACTTATTGACACCAGCCAGAAGAACACATCAATGCTCGAAGCATTCGCTATGGCAGACGATGTGCTGAGACAGGGTGTACAGGGCATTTCCGATCTGATCAGTGAGTATGGTCTTGTAAACGTAGACTTCGCGGACGTAAGAACGATCATGGAGGGCAGAGGAATCGCTCACATGGGAGTCGGCGTAGGCGAAGGCGAGAACAGAATAGAAGAAGCTGTTCAGGCAGCTCTCAACAGCCCGCTGCTCGAGACATCCATCAGCGGAGCAAAGTCCATCCTGCTGTACGTATCAGGCGGATACGATATGGGTATGCTTGACATCAACACTATCGCTGAAAAGGTTCAGACAGAGGCTGATCCTGATGCCAACATCATCTTCGGAGCTGCTATCAGCGAAGAGATGAACGAGAAGATCTCCGTAACGATCATCGCTACAGACTTCGGCAATGTGAAGAATTCAGGCATGGGCGGCAGCACTATCATAGATGCACCTGCTGAGAATACTGCCAAGGGAACAAGCAGCCTCCCTAGAGTGACCATCGATGGTCTGGAAGGATTCGAGGCAGATCTTGACGATCTTCTCAGTGATAACAGAAAGTCAGAAGCATCCGGTACGGATTTTGACATTCCGGACTTCCTCAGATAATCAGCATACAGGGCAAGAAACAGCAAGATGCTTATCAGAATAGAATCATCTGATAACAGCCGCATAAGGCTGGTCAGAAAGCTGGCAACCAGAAAGGGCAGGACTGCAGAGGGGAGATTCGTAATAGAAGGACTCAACCTCTGCAGGGAAGCTGTTCTCAGGTCGCTCGACATTGATTTCCTGATGGTCCCTGATGACTGGAAGACGTCGGGAGGCACCGGTGACCTAAGCGGTCTCAGGGCTTTTACAGAGGAGTGCATCTCTGATCCCGGACTGACAGTCTGCACGGTTCAGGCAAAGACTTTTGCCGGACTTACAGATGCGGGTAATGGTATCGGTATCTGTGCAGTGCTGAGGATGCCGGAGACTGACCTTACGACAGTGTCACGTCTTCCATCCGGTACGAACATTCTGGTCCTTGACAGGATACAGGATCCCGGCAACATGGGAACGATGATCAGGACTGCTGTTGCTGCAGGCTATGGAATGATAATAGCTGCCAAGGGAACGGTGGATGTATATTCCCCGAAGGTCCTCAGAGCCACAGCCGGTATGATCTTCGAGATACCGATCGTGTATGCTGAGAGCACAGACGGGCTTGCAGATGTCCTGAGAGCATCGGGAAGAAAAATAGCTGTTACGGATCCTGCGGGAGGCAGGCCTTACTACGAGGAAGACCTCAGCAGAAATACAGCTCTCGTTATAGGCAACGAAGGCAACGGCGTCAGCGATGAAGTGATGGCGCTTGCTGATATCAGAGTAACTTTGCCCATGAAGGGCAGCATCGAATCTCTCAATGCTGCTGTATCGGCTGCAATACTTATGTATGAAGCCGTAAGAAGAGATGATTAATGATAAGGGGTTAAATATGGAAAAGAACAGAGCTGATGTTGTGATCTGCGGATCCAACTACGTACTTTCAAGTGAAAAGAGCGAAGAACGTATCAAAGAGATAGCTAAATATGTAGATGATGAGATCAGGACAGTAAGCAAAGCGCTCAACTTCAATCCTAATTTCAAGACTGCTGTTCTGGCTGCTCTTAATATCACTGAAAAGCTCATGGACAGCACTGACACGATCCTCAAGCTGCAGACTGAGAACCATCAGCTGGACAACGATGTAAAACACTACATCAACCAGTGGGAACAGGCCAAGAAGCAGGTAACTGATCTCAAGGAAAAGATGTCATCGGAAGTTGACAGACAGTCGCAGAGCACTGAGGATCAGAAAAAACTCCAGGAAAAGCTGGTCGAGATGGAAAACGCATACTTTGATCTGCAGATGGAGAACGTCAACCTCAAGAACGAGCTGAAATCAATCAAGAGAATGAACAGCGACGATGAACTCTAAGATACTCGGACTTCTTGAATTCAACAGAATACTGGACCTGCTTGCTGAGCAGGCCGGCTCCGCGGTAACCCGTGAGCGGATAGCGGAGCTGGTACCAATGTCCAACAGGCGTATGGTACAGGATGCATTAACGGAAACTACTGAGGCGGTTTCCGTTATTCTATATAAGGGAAATATTCCGGTCGGTGAGATCGGGGACATATCCGGCATCCTCGGAATGGCCAGAAAAGGCAGGATACTCAGCATGAGGGAGCTGCTGCAGGTCAGGACGACTCTCAGCATCACGAGGACGGCGAAGGCTTTCCTCTCTGATGACATGCCTTCAGGTCTTAAGCTGCTTCCTGAGATATGCAGTCTGCTTGAGCCTGTGCCAAAACTCGAGCATGACATAGAATCGGCCATACTGAGCGAAGATGAGATGTCTGACAGCGCTTCACCGGAGCTCAGAAGGATCAGGCGTGAGATAAGGAACAAGAACGACCTGATCAAGTCGAGACTTCAGAAGATGGTCACCAGCGGATCAGCTAAGACACATCTGCAGGATGCAATAGTCACGATGCGCAACGGCAGATATGTCATCCCGGTCAAGAGGGAATACATAAGCCTGTTCCCGGGAATGGTCCATGACCAGTCATCGACCGGAGCAACACTCTTCGTTGAGCCGCAGTCAGTGGTCAACCTGAATAATGAGCTGAGGCAGCTCGACACCGAAGAGCAGGCTGAGATCACAAGGATACTTGAGGCCTTCTCAGGAAGGGTCGCGGAGCATTACCACGAACTGATGAATGATCAGAAGCTGCTCTCTGAGCTTGATTTTATCGGAGCCAAGGGCAAGCTCTCCTGCCTTATGGAAGGCAGGCAGCCGCGTCTCAATGACGAGGGCTATATAGATATAAGGCGCGGCAGGCATCCACTGATACCTGCTGACAAGGTCGTGCCTGTGGATGCAGAGCTTGGCCGCAGATGGTCGACCCTTCTCATTACCGGACCTAACACCGGAGGCAAGACCGTAACACTCAAGACAATAGGACTGCTTTGCCTTATGACGCAGAGCGGTCTTCACATACCTGCAGATGAGACAAGTGACATGCCTGTCCTGGAGGAGATCTTCGCAGACATCGGAGACGAGCAGAGCATCGAGCAGAGTCTCAGTACGTTCTCATCTCACATGAAGAACATGATCGGCATATTCGAGTCAGCCGGTGAGGGCTGCCTTGTCCTGCTGGACGAGCTCGGAGCCGGTACAGATCCGCTCGAAGGGGCGGCACTCGGCATAGCGGA
>CACWYF010000098.1 GCA_902765035.1 uncultured Eubacteriales bacterium | reverse complement strand
TCTATGAAAAGCATTCTGAGCGCAAAATGTCACCGGGCAAGATCACAATGCTCATGAACGCAATGGTCGTCATTGACAACATGTATAATGACGCGGAATTATCCAATACCGTGGACATTACAGAAGATCTGATGCAGTTCGGTGATACGTTTAAAGTCGGGGAGAGTGTCTCGGTAGGAGACCTCCTTCAGGCGATGCTGGTCGGAGGTTCGAACCAGGCTGCTGAAGCGCTTGCGACATACAGCGCTTCATCAAGAAAGATATTCATCAAGGAGATGAATTCCAAGGCAATGGAGCTCGGGCTCATGGACACACAGTTCAGCAACCCTAAGGGCTCATATAATGCAAAGACATATTCGACTGCCAAGGACTGCGCTGTCATAGCGCAGGCAGCGATGAGATACCAGCTGATCAAGGATTATTTTGCAAAGAGAACAGTTGAAGTGACAGCTGTTTCATCATCAGGCGAGAGGAAGGTATCCTTCAGAAATACCAATCCGCTTCTTACCGGAACCAAGCAGTCCGAGCTGTATAATCTCACTAAGGGCGGTATTCTCGGAAAAGTCGGTGACCCTGTCGAAGGAGTCCAGTACGCGGGAGTGGCAACTGTTGATGACATGCAGCTGATAGTCGTTCTCATGGACTCAAGGGAAAAGAGAGTGGCCTATGAAGCAAAATCGCTGCTTCAGTACGGAGACACCAAGGTCACCAGGAACACTATAGTAAAGGCTGACAAGAAGGTCGGCAAAGCCAGGGTCAGAGGCGGAAACATCACGCATGTCAAAGCTTACACAGAGACCAAGGGCTTTGCTTACGTGCCGCCGGAAGGCAGCAACGACCTGGTCCGGACAGAGGTAGTAATGTATGATGACCTCAAGGCTCCGCTGAAGGAAGGGTCAAAGGTCGGAGAATTCAGGATCTACGTGGCTGATGAACTTAAGGGTACTGTAGATCTTGTGACAAAAACGGAAGTCAAGCGTGGGTGGTGGCCTTCGCGTTACTATATATCCAATTTTGCAACAGTCATGATATGCATCGGGCTGCTGCTGATTGCAGCACTTATTGCGAGGATCCTGTATGTAAGAAAACGCAGGGAGAAGGTAAAGGCTGCAAGAAGGGAGAGAAGACTGCGGGAGATGGCACGCCAGCAGCTTGCCATGGAAGAGGACCGCAGGAGAAGAAACTGGACTGACAGGACCGGTGTTGCCGGCGATCAGCTCGGGCCTCGCACAGGGGATCTCAGAGCGATGGCAAGAAGGGAAACAAGACGCGAGGAACTGATTGCTGAGGCTGCCAGGACCGGCGCTTCGCCTAAGACCATAGTCAGGAAGAAAGCAAAGGCTGAAAAGAAGAGAGAGGCGGCGAGAGAGAAAGCCAAGAAGAAGAATACGAGTACGGATGTTCATAATTGAGGAGGAACTAAGTAAACTCCCGACTTGTCCGGGAGTATATATGCATAAGGACAGCCTCGGCGAGGTCATATACGTGGGCAAGGCGATAAACCTCAGAAACCGCGTCAGCAGTTACTTCAGAAAGACTTCGCAGGCAGATCCTAAAGTGAGAGCGATGGTCTCCAATATAGCAGAGTTTGAATACATCAGCTGTGCTACGGAGATGGAAGCTCTCCTTTTGGAATGCAATCTCATAAAGAAGTACATGCCGCGCTACAACGTGCTCCTTAAGGATGACAAGTCCTATCCGTACATCGAGGTAACAACTGCGGAGAAGTGGCCGAGGGTTGTCCGGACAAGAGAGCTGAAAAGAGACGGGAACCGCTATTTCGGGCCATATACAGACGGAACAGCGGTATGGCGTATCCTCAAAATGATTGATGAAATGTATCCGCTGAAGAAATGCAGACAGCAGGAGTTCCGTCCCGGAGTGAGGCCTTGTCTCAATTACTTCATCGGTAAATGTTCCGGTATATGCATTGGAGAGGCTGATGAAGCTGAGTATGCAGGCATGATAACAGAGATAACCGATGTTCTCAGCGGACATGATGCCGGAATGATCGCCGGACTTGAGAAAAAAATGATGGAGGCCTCTGAAAACCTTGAGTATGAGGAGGCTGCAAAGTACAGGGACTACATAAAGTCTCTCCGTACTCTGGGAGAGACACAGCGCGCTTCGATGGTAAGGGACCGTGATATCGACATACTGATCCCGGTCATTACTGACAGAAGCAGCGTGATCGCACAGTACAAGGTCAGAGACGGCAAGATGATCGGCCGCGAAATAACGTATATCAAGGACGGACCTGCAGAAGGTACAGACAATGCAGGTGAGATCCTGTCCTCGTTCATCAAGCAGTACTATCCGTCCCTGTCTGTGCTTCCGCGAGAGATAATTCTTCCGCTGCACATAGAAGATGAATCTCTGATCGAGGAATTCCTTAATACTGTCAATTCGTCAAATGCCGAAGACAAGTCCGATGTGATGCACAAAACGCGCATCGTGATACCTGAGCGCGGCGATAAGAAGGCGCTTCTGAGAATGGCTTCTGAGGATTCGGTCGAACTGTCGAAATCACTTGATGAGAGAGCGGAAAGGGAGCAGGAAAGAAAGGATGCTCTCAGAAACGAGATCTCTGCTGTAATCGAATATGCCAGCATGATCAACGGACAGGCGCCTGTGCTCATACCTGAGGGAGACGACAGGGAGTACAGGATAGAGGCATATGACATATCCAACTTCAACGGGCTGGACACTGTCGGTGCCATGGTCGTTTATGAGGGAAGAAAGCCGGTAAGGTCAGATTACCGCAAATTCAAGGTCAGAACAGCTGAAGGCGATGACTATGGTAGTCTCAGAGAAGTTATATACAGAAGACTCAAGCGTGCCAGAAAGGGCGATGAGGGCTTCAGTACTTATCCGGACATCATGTTCATAGACGGAGGACTCGGGCAGGTACATGCGGTCAAGGCCGTCGTCGATGCGTTCCGCATCGCGATCCCGGTTGTCGGGCTCGCTAAAGACGATGCCCACCGCACAAGAGCCATCGTCTTTGACGACGGCCGCGAAATAGAGCTCAAGGGCAACAGACTCCTGTTCAGCTACTGCGGCAACATCCAGGAAGAGGTCCACAGATTCGCGATAACATACATGTCCGGTGTCAAAGGAAAGAAGATGATAAGGTCTGTCCTTGAAGACATTCCGGGGATCGGGCCAAAGAGGAGAGCAATGCTGCTGGAGCATTTTGGCAGCATAGATGCCATCAGGAAAGCGAGCTATGAAGACCTCATGGCTCTTGACGGAATGAATTCAAGGGCGGCTGAGAGTGTAACGGGATTTTTTGCTGAAAGAGACAGGGAAGAGAAGGCTGAAAGCCCTGAACAGTAAGCCGTCCCGCACTTGAAATATGTATGATTCCATGTTATATTGAAGGAGATTTCAGGAAAGGAGATTCCGATATGGCAGAAGATATCAAGAATGTTAACATCGAGGAAGAAGAGGAAGATATCATCACTCTGGAATTTGACGATGACACAGCAGTAGACTGCTACGTTATGGGCACATTCGAGCTGAACGGCAAGGAATATATCGCACTTGAGCCGGAAGACGGTACAGGCGATGTATATATCTACGGATACAAGCAGATCAGCGATGATGAGTTCGAGATCCTCGAGATCGAGTCTGAAGAGGAATTCGATGCTGCAGCAGCAGAATTCGATGCTATTATGGCAGAGGAAGAAGATAATTAAAAAAATCTGAATTTCTTCTCGACAGAGGCTGATCGATAGTGTATAATACAGGGCGTGCTGTGAAAGCAGCACGCCACACAAATGTATATGCGGATGTGGCGGAATTGGCAGACGCGCACGGTTCAGGTCCGTGTGAGTAACATCGTGAAGGTTCGAATCCTTTCATCCGCACCACTTTAGCAGACGCGTGTCTGCTTTTTTTATTGTCTTTATTGTGATGCCGGCAAAAAGGCGCTAAAATCAAATGAAGGAAATGTTGCTCCGGGAATAGCTGAGAGCTGGGATGTTTCGGCAGACGGACGCGTATATACTTTCCATCTGAGAGATGCAAAGTGGAGTGACGGCAAGCCGATAACTGCAGATGACTTTGTCTACAGCTGGAGAAGGCTCGCGGATCCTGAGACCGGGAGCTCTTACGCTTTTGCAATATGGATGGTCGAGAACGGCAGGGAAGTCAATCTTGAAGGGGAAGTTTGCCACCTCAGCAGAGACAAATGTCTACTCCGGACCTTTTGTCTTCTCTGAAGTTACTGAAAACAGCTGGTCATTTAAGAAAAATCCGGAATTCTGGGATGCAGAGAATATCAGGATAGATGCAGCTGAAGTGAAGTATACGAAAGATGAGCATGAACATGTCGAAATGTTCGAAAATGGAGAACTGGATTTTGCATATCTTCCTAATGATGCTGTAAACGAATACAAGAATGAAAAGAATGTTAACCACTATCTTAACGGAAATGTGGATTTCTGCTACATCAATGACAAAAGTGACAACAAGGTCCTTGCCAACACAGAGTTCAGACTTGCTCTGAATTACGCTCTCAACAGAAAACTGTACAACCATAATGCCAATGATGATGCGTATAAGCCGTATAACGGACTTGTATTCCCGGGACTCAGCGGAAAAGAAGGTGTCACATATGGCGAGGCTTACAATGTGGACATGTATGCATTCCCTATGGAGGGTGATATCGATCTGGCAAGATCCTGCCTTGAAATTTCAATGGAGCAGATGGAGATAGCTTCTCCTGATGATATAACCGTTGAAATGGTTACGATTGACAGAGACGCAGAACTCCGGATCGCCGAAGAACTGAAGTCTCAGTGGGAATCTGTTCTCGGTATCCACATCAAGATCAGACCGGAAGATCATACCGACATATACAGTACTATTTACCCTTCAGGTGACTATGAGATCGGATTCGGAGGCTGGATACCGGATTACAATGATCCATACACGTATCTTGAATTATGGAGAAGTGACAATACATCATACAATCAATACTCCAATGAGGATTTTGATGCTCTGCTTGATGCTTCTGTCACCGAAACAGATCCTGAGGTGCGCATGGATACGCTGAACAATGCAGAGATACTTCTTCTTGCAGAAGGTGCACTCATACCGCTTCAGGCCAAGGACAAGTATTATATGCTCAATCCGAGGGTCAGCGATCTGACACTGTCATTTTTCAACATAACCATCGACTGGGCATATGCAGGACTGGAGAAATAAGATCTGAACGGAGACGGCAGGAGAGGAACTGATGAAATCAATAAGGTCCCGTTTCACATATCTGACAGCTTTTGCGGTCATAATAAGCGTACTCGCTGCAATTATGATCTTCTCTTTTCCTGTGACCCGTTATATGAGCGAGAGGACAGATGATATTCTCAGACTTGTATGCGCAGAAAAGCAGGAGGCGCTCGACAACTATTTCAGCAGTATCGAACAGTCGGTGGATACGGTTGCCAACTATGCTCAGAATGACCTTACTGAAGAGGATGACATCGATGCGCATATATCCAAAACAGAAAAGCTGTTCTCCACAGTCGCGCCGAACACAAAAGGAACTCTGACATACTACTACCGCG
>CACWYF010000097.1 GCA_902765035.1 uncultured Eubacteriales bacterium | reverse complement strand
ATTCAGAATATATGCATGCCGCTAGTCATTATCTGCAAGATATGAGAAATTGGGAAGTGAAAATGGGAGAAGGCAGGAAATCGAGGATAATGGTAACCTATGCGGCGCTTGCGCTGCTTCTTGCCGTGCTCATTATCGCAAATATACTGACGGGAAGTTCGTCGATGAGCGCCGGAGAGGCGGTCAGGATTCTCTTCTCACATGACACTGTGAGCAAGTTCG
Source organism: uncultured Eubacteriales bacterium (assembly GCA_902765035.1). Lineage (GTDB taxonomy): Bacteria > Bacillota > Clostridia > Peptostreptococcales > Anaerovoracaceae > Crickella. Next base: position 5,358 of record CACWYF010000097.1, on the reverse strand, counting down.
GCAGGATAGTATGGGACATCCGCATGCCGAGGATCCTGGCGGCAGTATTCCTCGGAGGCGCTCTTTCTGTATCCGGATTCCTGCTGCAGACGTTCTTCGCCAACCCTATCGCGGGCCCGTACATTCTGGGCATCTCATCGGGTGCAAAACTCTGTGTCGCGACAGCCATGATATACGCTTTGCGCGAGGGGATGATGACAAGCTCGCTGATGATGATCATTGCTGCGTTCGCTGGATCGCTCGCCGTGACGGCAGTCATCCTCGTGATCTCGAGGCGGATCAGGAGCATGGCGGTCCTCATAGTCTGCGGCGTGATGGTGGGATACATATGCTCAGCGGTCACTGAGTTCCTGGTGACTTTCGCTGATGATTCAAACATAGTCAACCTGCACAACTGGTCGATGGGAAGCTTCTCGGCTGTCAGCTGGGACAATGTGAAGACTCTTACGGTCGTCGTTGTGCTGGCTGTTATTGCAGCTTTTATGCTGTCAAAACCTATGACTGCCTTTCAGATGGGTGAGCAGTACGCGAGGAGCGTCGGCGTCAACATAAGATCGTTCAGGATCGGGCTCATTACGCTTTCGAGCCTGCTGTCGGCAACGGTCACTGCTTTTGCCGGCCCTATATCCTTCGTTGGCATAGCTGTCCCGCATCTGGTGAGGTCGATAACGAAGACTTCGAAGCCGATCGTGATGGTGCCGCAGTGCTTCCTCGGGGGCGCTGTGTTCTGCCTGTTCTGCGACCTGCTTGCGAGAAATCTGTTCGCGCCGACTGAGATGAGCATAAGCACGATGACTGCGGTGTTCGGTGCGCCGGTCGTCATATTCATGTTGCTCGACAGAAAGAAGAGGTGATGCTGTGAGTACTGAAAAGAAGAATAGTGCAGCATCAGCTGCAGCATATGCATCAGAAAAAAAGACTGAAGCGAACAATAATATGGATTCCGGATCAATGGGTGCAGTGATAAGCACTAATGCCCTTGACACGGGTTACGAGAAGAAGGTCGTTGTCAGCGGCGTTGAGATAGAGATAAGAAGGGGCGAAATCGTTGCCCTCATAGGCCCTAACGGCGCCGGAAAGTCGACAGTCCTCAAGACAATAGCAGGCCAGCTGGATCCGCTTGGAGGAACTGTATATATAGAAGGCCGGGCGAGGGGCGAATACAATCAGAGCGAGATCGCCAGGATGCAGGCTGTGATGCTGACTGACAGGATGCCGGCTGAGAAGATGACCTGCGAGGATGCAGTGTCGCTCGGCCGCTACCCATACACGGGAAGGCTCGGGATCCTCTCAGCAGAAGACAGGCGCATCGTCAGGGAGTCGATGGAGCTTGTACATGTGGAAGAGCTTGCGGACCGTGACTACAACGCGATAAGTGACGGGCAGAGGCAAAGAGTTTTGCTCGCAAGAGCCATCTGCCAGGAGCCTGAGATCATGATACTCGACGAGCCTACGTCGTATCTGGACATAAGGCACAAGCTGGAGTTTCTCGACCTGCTGAGATCGCTCGTTGAGGAGCGGCAGATCGGAGTCATCATGTCGATGCACGAGCTGGAGCTCGCACACATGACGGCGGACAAGGTGATATGCATCTCAGCTGAAGGAAAGATTGAAATGACTGGAAAGCCGGAAGAGGTTTTCCGTGATGATACTATAAGCAGACTGTACGGAATGAAAGAGGGAAGGCTCACTGAGCTGTACTCAGGGTTCCTGAGAAGCATCAAAGCGGAGTAAAGATAATGGCTAAAGTTATAATGATTCAGGGCACCATGTCGAATGCAGGCAAGAGCCTTCTTGCCGCGGGCCTCTGCCGGATATTCAGTCAGGATGGCTACAGGGTCGCCCCGTTCAAGTCTCAGAATATGGCGCTGAACTCCTTCGCCACGAAGGAGGGCCTTGAGATGGGAAGAGCGCAGGTCGTGCAGGCTGAGGCCGCGGGTATCGAGCCGATGGTGTGCATGAACCCGATCCTTCTGAAGCCGACGGATGACGAGGGCTCGCAGGTCATCGTCAACGGGCGGTCGATAGGCAACATGAAAGCCAGAGACTATTTTGCATATAAGACGCAGCTGATACCTGTCATAAAGGATGCTTTCCGCAAGCTCGAGGAGATGGCGGACATCATCGTGATTGAGGGTGCGGGTTCGCCTGCAGAGATAAATCTCAAGGAAAACGACATTGTAAACATGGGCCTTGCTGAGATGGTAGATGCGCCTGTGCTGCTCGTCGGTGACATCGACAGGGGCGGCGTGTTCGCGCAGCTTCTGGGCACGGTGATGCTTCTTGAGGAAAGCGAAAAGGCGAGGATCGGCGGCCTGATCATAAACAAGTTCAGAGGCGACGCGTCGCTTCTCGACAGCGGCATCGAGATGCTCGAGGAAAAGGGCGGCATCCCGGTCGCCGGAGTCGTGCCGTATATGGACATAAAGGTCGAGGATGAGGACTCGCTGTCGGAGAGACTGACGAACAGAAGAAAGAACAGGGCTGCAGGTGCAGGCGATGGTCTGCAGGGCAGCGATTATATAGATATAGCTGTAATGAGGCTGCCGAAGATATCCAACTTTTCAGATATGGATGTGTTCGAGCAGTTCCCGGATGTATCTGTAAGATACGTCAGCAGGGCAGACGAGGTAGGAAGCCCTGATCTCGTCATCATACCGGGATCCAAGAGCACTATTGCAGACCTCAGATGGCTGAGAGATACAGGGCTCGAAGAGGAGATCAGGAGATGCTGCCGCGAAGATATACCGGTCTTCGGTATCTGCGGCGGATACCAGATGCTCGGAGAAGAGGTCTCCGATCCTGAAGGCGTCGAGGGCGGTGGAAGCATTAAAGGCCTCGGGCTGCTGCCGGTAAAGACAGTGCTGGCAGGTGACAAGAGGACTGAGCAGTACACCGGAAGATTCGGAAAGACCGAAGGGATATTCGAATACCTGTCCGGCATTGAGATCGAGGGATACGAGATACACATGGGCAGGACAGATACTCTTTCCGGTTTCACATCCGGAGGCACCGGAACTTCATGCGGTAATGTATACGGTTCATACATACATGGCATTTTCGACAGAGGTGAAGTCGCGAAGAGGGGCAACATGAAATTCGTCGTCCCAATTAGTGTTAAGCATCATCCTGACTGGCTCTACATCGGTCAGTTCTTCCATGTAAAAGCCTTCCTTACCTCTCTCGTTTTTATGGTAAGGATAAACACCGCTTTTGCCCCATCTTTGAGAAGTGGCAAGCGAAGTTCCTGTCAGATCGGCTAAATTCGTTGCAGATAAGAATGTTGGCATTAAAGACCTCCTTTGTCTTCTATTTCTTTTGCAATCTCCTTGATTTTATCCAAAATAAGATGACTGCCATCGATATTATCTTCCTCAACGACCTCTCCGAAAGCCTTTGCAAGTCGATGATAGAACTGCTTGTCGCCAGTCAGATGCTCCCAGAAAACGGCACCACAATATACAGGATAATGCGAGTTGATTATCTTGTAATGCCCTGAAAGGTCATGCTCCTCGCCATAAAGCACACCTATTATCATATCATCAATCTGAATGGATAGCCTGTCCAGTCTTGCTTTGTTGTTTAGGTGCTTAAAATGCCCCAAAATGCTTGCAACATCGTCCTTGTTGATGGTTTGTGGACCTGCTTTGCACTGGCAATACTTTTTGCGCCCGTCAAGCGCATCAACAAACTCAATATCAATACCATCAATTCCAGATGCACAGCCTGCCACTTCTGCCAATTGAGATATGAAAATCTGTATATTTTGGCCGAAACTGGTATTAATGCTCGTGCCAAGAATGCGAGGATACACCAAAGCCTTGGCAAGCGACTCAGGTTCTGTGTTTCCGCATAAAAAGGCAGCAAGATAGTTCACCAAGAAAGGATTTATCTTGAAATCTTTCAGCTTCAATGTTTGCAATCCTTTCAAATGGTTAGGGATTATTATCTGGCGGAAATACTGCTTTCCGCTATTGAAAATAGATTTCTTTTGATCTTCAGTCATGGCTTGTTTGTTTTTTCTCCCTGCAAAATTACAAAAAAGCGAGCAAACTTCAAAGCATTTTCTTACTTTTATTTGTTTGCTCGCTTAATTAGGTCTTTGATGTAAATCTTCACGCCAAAAATGCTGCCTGCATAGACGAGAATTTGTGCGAAGAGCATCAAAACACTGCCGTCAATCTCACCTTCTCGGATGCTTTAGCACCGAGGCGCGCTTTTAATGCGCGGAACTGGCGGCTCTGTTCAGAATGGACCGTGGCCCATGCAACTCGTGGTTGTGATGGCGGTCAGGGCTGCGGTGATGGCAGCGACGATGACCTTCAGGATGACTTCCCAGATGTTTTTGTTTTTCATGGTATTTTAAGTGGTTAAGGGTTAGAATTTTGGGGAAGTTAAAGGAGTTAAGGGAGTTCTTGCGCTCCAGTTGGTGCTCAGGCGGCAAAGCCGGAGTCTCGCTCACTTTGTTCGCTTGGGAGTAAAGGACAATAGTTCTGGGCCCTTGTAGTATCGTCTTTAACTCCTTTAACTCCTTTAACTTCTTTAACTCCCAGTTATTTTTTCATTTCTCGCGATAGAGGTCGAATCCTCGTTGGATTACGCCCTTATCGAGGACTTCGCCGCACTCTTGCCGTGCCATAGCCCAGACAAGTAGAGGCCAATCCTTTTCAGTCAGTCGCTGCAAGCCTCCGAAGCCTGTCCAGAAACAGACATTTTTGATGTATCTGTCTGTATTGTTTTCGGATGGTGGTGCCCACTTCTTGATGATGTCGGCGACGCAGTTGGCTCGGTACTTTACGGAATAGGTGCGAAGCAGGACGAAAGCGGCTCGGATGCCCCACTCCATGCTTTCAAACTGAACAAAGGCATTGTCGCTTTGAGTTGTGCTTTGCCCTTTCCATTTAGTACCTGCAACCCTTCTGATATTCAGCGGATTGTTGTTGCGAAGACCTCGTGCTAGCATAACTGATGTTGTTTAATGGTTAGACGAATGTTCTTGGATGCTCTAGCACCAAGGCGCGCTTTTAATGCGCGGAACAAAGGGTTGCAGTTTCTCATTCCTCGTGTCATACTCATACTTCGAATTCAAATTTTATAAAATCAAAATTCAAAATTATTTCTTCCAGCAAAAAATCTGGGCGAAAACTTAGGATGTAGTCTTTTTTTTGAATTTTGAATTTAGTCATTTTGAATTATTCAGGGCTCGAGATTTACTCGAGGCCTTGAATAGTGTCCTCGTTGCGGATAACCTCGATGGCGTCGGCCTGCGCCTTGCGGCTGGCAACCAGCTGGAACTGAGCGTCTTCGCGGAGGTTCTTAAAGCCCTTACCGGGACTCCAGCAGACGTTTACGGCCTTG
>CACWYF010000096.1 GCA_902765035.1 uncultured Eubacteriales bacterium | reverse complement strand
CAAGAAGCGCGATCCCGTTCTCTTCCATTATTTCTCCGTATTCAGGATTGCAAATTGGCGTGTAGTACACACACATCTTGTGACGGACGGTTGCCGCTTCTTTAGAAGTGTCACTTTTGATCTCTTCAAATAGGTCCGTCAGAACCTCGATCAGGTGTTCAGTTCCGCACTGAAAGGAAGTAATCAGCAGCGATTCCAGAAATACAATATCGTTGTTTGTGATGCGGAACTTACCGCACTTTCGCACATGATCGATGATCTGATGCACCTTCACGGCGAGAAGAAATCTTTGGCTCTTAGGAAATAAACACGTACTTTTCAACGTTATTTAGGAAAACAAGAGGAATCCGAAAATCTTTGAAAGAGTAGGAAAAAAGATTATTTTTAAAAACTTATGAAAAAATTACTGCCAATTATTGCCGCATTGATATGTGGATTCGTTTCTTGTGCCACAGACAGTAAGGATGCGGGAAAGTTAGTGATCAACGAAAGAGGGTATTTCGAGACCCGTGGTGTAAACGTGTTGGTTTACTCAAACAACTATCAGGGAGTATTCTGTGATGAAAAGACTGCAGGCGTGGAAATAGTGCAGCGCGGAGTCCGTATCGCTACAGGCGGTGCAGTACGTCTCATGAACACTCCGGAGCAATGGGATATCTATGCAAGCCTCACGGAACGTACCATCGATACATTGGGCGGCGTGATAAGTTGCAGGTTCAATTATCCTGACTATAATTTCCGTTACGGGATAACCGTAAGGCAGGAGGGTAAAGGTTTCCGCATGTCGGTTGAATTGGATGATCCGCTTCCTGCCGAGCTGGCCGGTAAGGCCGGACTCAATATGGAGTTCTTTCCTGCAACCTATTACGGCAAGACCTATCTTGTTGACGGTCAGTCCGAGATATTTCCGCGCTATCCGTCAAGCGACACTGAGATGCGTCCCAAATCAGAGAAGATCAATCAGTTCTGGGGCCTTTCAACATTTGATGACCGCGGACGTGACGAATTCATCGTTGCAAAACCGATATCCAAAGGGCACACCATCGTGATGGCTCCCGAGGATGAGTCACTGCGTGTCCTGTTCCAGTCAGATACTGAACTGAACCTGTTTGACGGACGCAACCTGTCACAGAACGGTACTTTCGTGGTACGTTCCATGATTCCTGCCGGAAAGAAAGGCACCGTTCTTGAGGATCTCGGCTACGCTGTCGTCAGGGCCGATGCCGTCCGAATCGATCCAGATTCCCTGTCCCATCAGGAACGGATAGTTGCGTCCCTTCTTGGAGCACTGGATCCTGAATCTGTGGAGCAGCTGTCTGGAAACGAGGTCCATCATGTTATCGAGCTTCTTGTAGAATACTTCGAAGTCTCTGTTGGACTCGATGCCGAGTCTAGGCAGGTTGATCGATGTGAACGAGAGGTTTCCTCTTCCGCATACTACAGCCTTGCTTGGATCATGGCTGTTAGCCATAACTCTTGTACGGCATCCCATGTAAGCAACTTCTGTATTGTAGTCGCCTTCTCTGTAGAACTTCTTGTTGAACGGTGCATCAAGGAAGCTGAAGTTAGGGAACAGCCTCTTGGCACTGCATCTTACTGCCAGCTTGAAGAGATCATAGTTAGGATCTCCCTCGTTGAAGTTGATGCCTTCCTTGACCTTGAAGATCGATACAGGGAAGATAGGTGTCTCGCCGTTTCCGAGGCCGGCCTCGGTTGCAAGCAGGAAGTTCTTGATGACCATACGTCCCTCAGGGGATGTATCTGTTCCGAAGTTGACTGAACTGAACGGAACCTGAGCTCCTGCTCTTGAATTCATTGTGTTGAGGTTGTGGATAAGAGCCTCCATTGCCTGGTAGGTCATCTTGTCAGTTCTTGCCCATGCAGCCTCGCCTGCCTGCTCATTGCAGTGGATCAGGACATCCTTGTCGATGCCGAACTTGTTGTCAGCCTGGTCATACCACTTTCCGAGCTTGTCTCCGTATGTCCTTGTGTTGCTGATCGTAGGAGCCGGAGCCTCTGCCTTGATCTTCTCGCAGATACCCTTTGCACTAGCATAAGGAACGTCGAGCTTGGCAGCGATGATCTCAGTCAGTGCGGAGAAGTACTCCTTGATGTATGTTCTTGCAACGCCCGGAGCCATCGAGTAGTCAAAATTAGGAACTGACTGTCCGCCGTGCATCTCATTCTGGTTCGCCTGGATGGCGATGCATGCGAGTGAAGCGTAGCTCATGATTGACTGCGGCTCTCTCAGATATCCGTGACCTGTGCAGAAGCCGTCCTTGAACAGCTTGATCAGGTCGATCTGGCAGCATGTCTCGGTGAGCATGTAGAAATCCTTGTCGTGGATGTGGATGTCACCGTTGATGTGTGCTTTAGCTATATCTTTAGGAAGAACATAATTATCTACGAAATATTTAGCGCCTTCTGAACCGTACTTGAGCATGGTTCCCATCGATGTGTCTCCGTCGATGTTGGCGTTCTCTCTCTTGATGTCTGCGTCTTTGGAATATGAATATGTAAGCTCGTTATAGATGTTCATCAGATCGGACTCTGCCTCTCTGATCTTGGCATGCTCAGCACGGTAGAGAATGTATGCCTTAGCGGTCTTCTCATAGTCATACTTTATGAGCATCTGCTCTACGATATCCTGTACCTGCTCAACTGTGCAGGTCTCTCCTTCCAGTTGTTCAACAACTTTCTTGGTCAGATATGTAAAATCGATGCTTGTCATCTTCTCGCCGTCTACTGCCTTATTGGCTGCGTAGATGGCGTTGAAGATCTTGGACTCATCGAATTTTACTTCTTTCCCGTCACGTTTGATGATAGTGTTCATAATCTGTTCTTCCTTCTCTTCTTCGTTCTTTTTTCGTTCTTTGTTTTCTTTTTTACGAAATGCTGTAATTTCGTCTGATTCTTTTGTCCGGAGTCACAAAAGACGTACATCAAGCGTCTGCATTCCGCTCCGAACACTACATATTGTAGTCGCGGTCCTAAAATGTGTCAATATGTTGTAGCGCTTTTTTGAAGTATTCATTTTTGAACACAGCGTTTATAAGGGCGAAAACTTCACCATTTCAAAAATACGATAATTCTGTTATTGTATTTTTGCCTGAAGGGTCCCTGCCCTTTATCCCTGAACCTCACAGAAAAACAACGGTACCGCCGCCTTATTACGGCAGTAACCGTTGTCATCTGCATTATTATCGTCACCACAGCTCACCTGGGTGATCTGCATGAGCGATTGCACTTGCTTGTTCTTTTTTGAATGTGACAGAAAATTATCAGTAATTCTGTTTTCCGAATGCCAGCTGGATGAGTTCAGATGCCAGGATGCCTGTCTTGTTTCTCTCGTCAAGTATAGGGTTGACCTCGACAAGATCCATGCTGATCAGCTTGCCGGATGCAGCTATCATTTCAACTGCAAGGAATGCTTCTCTTGCAGTGATGCCGAACGGGACCGGAGTCCCTGTTCCCGGAGCATATTCCGGCGTGATGGCATCTACATCAAAGCTGAGATGGATGCCGACCGTACCCTCTCCTGCTATCCGTATAGCGTCCTTCATGACCTCGTTCATACCGCGTTTGTCTATCTCGTGCATCGGGAAGACATTCATGCCCGCTTCCTTCATGCGGGCTGCTTCCGCCCTGTCGAAGTCATGACCGGCTACCTGAACGCAGTGAGCTGTAGGTACGAAGTGCGGCTCCTGTCCGAAATCTACCATGCTGTCAGGCCCCCATCCGCATACGGCGGAATAAGGCATACCGTGCATGTTGCCGCTTATAGTCGACTTATCACTGTTCCAGTCTCCGTGGGCATCGATCCATATGATACCTATATCGCCCTGATTTGCATAGTGTCTCGCAACTGCTGATACGCTGCCTGCAGCGACGCTGTGGTCACCGCCGAGAACGAGCGGGATACGTCCGTTCTCAAGTGTTTCTGTGACCTCATCATACAGCTGCTTGTTGGTGGCGTTGACCTGCTCGAATCTGATCATGTTGCGGAGACTCATCCCGTCCTCAGGAGGAATGATGTCGCCCTTGTCATGGATGCTGTATCCCATGGCCCTCAGGCTCGGCTTGACGCCGGCATATCTTATAGCCAAAGGTCCCATGGCAACGCCCTTTTCGGATGCACCGAAGTCGATCTGAACGCCTATGATATCGATGTTCCTGTTGTCATTCAGTCTGTCCATGTTCTCCATGGATTAGCCGAAGTATCTCTTCAGGAGGCCCGCAAATGCCTGTCCGTGTCTTGCCTCGTCTCTTGCCATCTCGTGAACGCTGTCGTGGATAGCATCGAGTCCGAGCTCCTTAGCCTTCTTGGCCATAGCTGTCTTATTCTTGCAAGCGCCGTTCTCAGCAGCAACTCTCATCTCGAGGTTCTTCTTGGTGCTGTCACTGACGACTTCGCCTACCATCTCGGCATATCTGGAAGCATGATCAGCCTCTTCGAAAGCTGCTCTTCTCCAGTACTCGCCGATCTCAGGATATCCTTCTCTGAAAGCAACTCTGCTCATAGCAAGATACATACCAACCTCGGTGCACTCACCCATGAACTCAGCCTTAAGGAAGTCGAAGATCTCCTGATCAACGCCCTGAGCAACGCCTACTACGTGCTCGGAAGCCCATGTCATCTCAGCATCTTCATCCTGCTTAACGAACTTCTCTGCAGGAACTTTGCACTGTGGACATCTTTCCGGTGGTGTATCGCCTTCATGTACGTATCCGCATACGCTGCAAACCCATTTTGCCATAACTTTATTCTCCTCTCTTATTTACAATATATGTGCGCTCAGCAATACGAACGCACACAACATATACATATGAAGTTTAGCACAGCCATTCTCGGACTTGCAAGCGCACGCGACAGTTTAATACATGAATGTACTTTGTCGGCATTATAAATAATGCCCAGTGTTTTCACTGCTAACACTCGTTAACTTTTATAGTCTGATGGCTCAATCGACCAATTGTTTCCTTGCTAAAACAATTTCCGTATGATAAGGTTAATGGGTAAATAAAAGGAGATAGCTATGAAGATACAGCAGTCAGCAGAAGATTATCTCGAAACCATGCTGATCCTCAAGGAGAAGGTATCCCGGCGCAGAGCCCTCGGCGTCGCCATCATCATTCTCGGCGTGATCATTTCAAGACTGTAAAATCTGTAACATCGACCGCATTCACCGTCCGAAAAACCGCATTTGCCTGTTGAGGGAACTTCACGGAAATGCTGTCCGCATTTTCCGTCACGGTCGCTGCCGCTGCTGCCCAGCTCTGTGCTGTGTATCGCCACGCGACGGCCGTGTACCCGCCTGTGACAGACTCCATTTTATTCCCATGATGGTACAGCCAGTAGGTATAGGACATTTCAACATCATACTGTCTGTTGCTGTCAATGATCACGGAAGCGCTGTCGGACTCGTTTTCGCGCGTGGCACTGACAGTCCACGTGCCGTAGTTTGCCGGTGCGATGGAGAAATAATAATCCGCGCTCTCCCCGTCGGTATTGGTGTGGGCCCTGCCGGGGCCGAGACTCTTGACGGTTACGCCGCCCTTCGCGATGGACACTGTGCTGCCAAAAGGCGCAGACACATG
>CACWYF010000095.1 GCA_902765035.1 uncultured Eubacteriales bacterium | reverse complement strand
CCGTAATGAAGATCACCTTTGTGAAGGTGACGGCGCACGCCGGAAATAAGTATAACGAGAAGGCAGATAAGCTGGCCAAGGAGGCTCTTGGCATCTGATCCACGTATAACTTGGGTGTTGAACTCGCAACCGTGATATGTTACAATCTCGGTTGTAGCGGTCTATTAGCTCAGTTGGGAGAGCGACAGGGTGACAACCTGTAGGTCATTGGTTCAAGTCCAATATAGGCCACCAGGACAGAGGAGTCATAACTGGCTCCTCTTATTCTTTGCGCTTATGCGTTTTTTTATGTATATCCCGGACAGTGATGTCCTTAATGATCAGTATTTTCACAGAGAGGAATCTATGAAACTTAAAGTAACGAGAAAAGCAATATTTGAACTTGTTCAGATGATCATAGGCAATGCTATCTGTGCATTCTCGATGGCATGCTTTGCGCTTCCGTACAACATGGTAGTAAGCGGAGTCAGCGGTATAGGAAGAATGCTGAAAGAGAGCATGGGCATCAGTGTAGCTGTGTCTGTTGCTGTAATAAACATTGCTTTCTTCCTGCTAGGAGCAGTTATTCTCGGAAAGAAGTTCGCAGCTTCGACTGCGATCGGTACCTTCGCATATCCTTTTTTCCTTGGCGTTTTTCAGCATATAGAGGTCCTTCAGCATCTAGTCGATGATCCGCTTCTTGCAGCGATATGCGCCGGAGTGCTCGATGGTGTGGGACTCGGACTGGTAATAAGGATCGGAGGATCGACGGGCGGCATAGACATTCCTGCGATCATTCTCAACCGTAAGTTCAGCCTGAAGACAGGAACCGTAATGTCCGCTTTTGACATCCTTATTTTCCTCATCCAGATCCCTGTAACGAATACGAACGGAATCATCCTCGGTATTCTGTATGCTCTCATATACAGTGTGGTGATGAACAGAATGATATTGATGGAGCAGGGCGGGATCCAGCTGATGATATGGACGGATCATCTCAAAGAGGTCAACGAGAAACTGCTGAGTATCGATATGGGAACTACGCTCCTCAAGGCAAAAGGCGGATATATGCGCGAGGACAAGTATGTTATATACTGTGCGGCCAGCAACCGGTATCTGAACAAAATCAAAAGGGCCGTACTGGATATCGATCCTAAAGCATTCATCACCATAACCAGCATGAGCGAGATCAACGGAAACGGCTTTACTTGGACATTCAGGGATGAAACCTATGAGCCTGTCATGAAGGACAGAATAGACGGGCACAGTCTCTCTGCTGCAGACTGATCTGCGGCGGATATATCCGGAACCGGAGACTGATGATCCGGACATAAAACCTGTTATTTGTCATCTTGAGACAAATAATCACAAAGTATACATGTATATCTTGTGATTTCATACATAAAAATCCAAAAATTTCTCGAAATAGTGAATTAATTGGCAAACATGGGTTGAATCTTCATGTGACCGGGTCTACGATACAAAGGTCGTCTGCAAAAGCAGGCGGTCTTTTCACTTAAATCAGTATTTACAACAGGAGCAGATAAGAGATGAGCAGGTTATTAGAGGACAGAAAATTACTTTCGGAAGTAGTACAGATGGTCGCAGGCAACATCATCTGCGCATTTGCGCTCGGATGTTTTGCACTGCCGTTCGGAATGGTTGTAAGCGGCATGAGCGGTATAGGAAGAATGGTCAACTACTATACAGGGATCAGTGTATCTCTCGTAGTCGGAGCGTGCAACCTGGTGCTGTTTATCATCGGATGGATAATGCTCGGGCACAAGTTTGCTGCATCAGTCGCTATCGGAACATTCGTATATCCTACTTTTCTCGGAATCTTTCAGAGCATAGAGCCGCTCCAGCATCTTGTTGATGATCCGCTCCTTGCAGCGATCTGTGCAGGTGTCCTGAACGGGATAGGACTTGGCCTGGTCATCAGAGTCGGAGGTTCAACAGGCGGAACTGATATCCCGCCGATCATCCTGAACCGCAAGTTAGGCTGGAAGGTAGCACCGATGCTGTACGCCCTGGATGTCGCGGTATTCATACTTCAGATACCTGTAACAGATACCAACGGTGTCATCCTCGGTATCCTTTACGCACTTATCTACAGTGTTGTCATGAACAAGCTGATCGTCATGGAACAGGGCGGTGTACAGCTGATGATCTGGACGGAGAAAGTACCTGAGGTAAATGAGAAACTGCTGAGCATGAGATTCGGCACGACACTTCTCAAAGGTGTCGGCGGATACATGCATGATGAGAAGGAAGTCATCTACTGCGCAGCAAGCAACCGCAACCTCAACAGGATAAAAAGGGCAGTACTGGCAATCGACAACAAAGCGTTCATCACTATCACCAATATGAGCGAGATCAACGGCAACGGTTTTACATGGTATTTCCGCAATGAGGAGTATGATCCGGCTGTCAAGAACAGACATGAGAACCATGAGGAGGCAGAGGCATCGATTCCGGCGTAATCCAGCTAAACAAACAAATAAGGAATCAGCAACATGGGAAAGATTTGTACACATGCACCAATTCCGTAAGCGTCTTTGTTGATGTAAACAAATAGTTGAATTGTGGTCAAAAAACACAAAAAAAGTGTGTACAAGGTGATGAATTTGTGATAAAGTAATCACGTTTTCAGAACGCTATTTATACTGCGGTCTATAATAGATTTACAATATTACATGGGTGGGGCCTTTTGAAAGTACACGTCAAATTAAAAGATTCAGATTATCTGAAATTCAGTGAATATCAGCTGACTCACAGCAAGCAGGGCAAAAGGACGATTCTTCTTCAGAGAATAACTCTTCCGCTTATATCTGCAGCCATGATCATCGGTTTCATTGCTTTTCATGCAAGCACCAAAGCGCTGATAATCGAAATCATTACTCTGACGATCGCTTCGGTCATATGGGTGATCGGAGTACCTGAGATGCTCAAGAGCAACATCCGCAGAGACTTCTATAAGAAAAAGAAGAGCGGAAGACTTCCGTATAATGAAGCCTCTGTACTGGACTTCGGTGAAGACGGGATCACTGAGATCAGCGGGAGCTATTCAGAAGTCACTCCTTACAGCAGTATCAATACACTGGCAAAGTCCAATGACCGGCTGTATGTATTTACAGACGGAGATAAAGGTTTCGTTATTCCGTTCAATGATGCAGCAAAGAACGGACGCAAAGTGGCCAGGCTGCTTTCGGAAAAAACAGGTCTTACCGTAGAGGAATAATCTGCATCCAGTCAGATATTTATACATACATAACGTATGTCTAGATATATTTTTAAAAATCTATATGGAGGAAGTAAAATGTTAGAACAACTCAAAAAGTTCCCATTTGGCTTCATCGTATGCTGCCTCACATTCACATTTGAGAGACTTGCATACTATGGTGGTAAGTGGGGAATCGCTGTATTCGTTGTACTTGAAGCTGCCAACGGCGGACTCGGACTGACAACTGAGCAGGGTGCTATGTTCTCATCACAGTTCGTAGCATGGACTTATATCACTCCTATCATCGGCGGATTCATCGCTGACAGATGGGTTGCTCCGAGACTGCTTGTACCTGTGGGTGAACTCCTGATGGCTGCCGGATGGTTTGCTATTTCCAGAGCAAACGGAGCAGGCGGCGTATGGCTGGCTATCATCCTGCTTGCTGTAGGTACAGGTTTCTTCAAGGGAAATGTTTCCGGAATCAACGGAAGACAGTTCGATAACGATAAGGACACACTTACAACAGCATTCTCTATCCAGTACATGTTCGTTAACATCGGATCATTCGTAGGAACAACATTCCTCGCACTGATCGGAACACAGGGTGCCGGATTCAGAGCTATGTTCCTTGCATGCGCTGCATTCATGGTACTTGATGCTGTATGGTGGCTCTTCGGAATGAGATACCTCGGAGACGCTGGTAAGAAGCCGTTCCTCATCGATAACAGAAGTGAGAACGTTGAAGCTGCAGACGTTGAAAAGGACAAGAGACCTCTGACAAAGCTCGAGAAGAACAGAGTCGTTGCTATCCTGATTCTGACATTCCTTTCAGGACTGTTCTGGCTGTTCTGGTACCTGCTGTACATGCCTGTATACTATGAATTCGGTCCTGCATCACAAGGTGGTATGGGATGGGCTAACTGGAACCTCGGTGCAAACTTCGAGATGCCTACAGCTTGGTTCGACTCAATGAACGGACTGCTCTGCATCATCCTCGCACCTACAATGGCTGCAGTTTGGAACAAACTCAGCAAGAAGGGCAAGGACCCTTCAATGATGACCAAGACAGCTCTTGGTATCATGCTCCTCGGACTTGGAGTTGCTATGATGGTAGTAGGCGCAGGAATCTACAACGGCACAGGCAAGCCTGTAGGCGTATGGATCATCATCCTCACAGCTATCCTGATGTCTGTTGGTGAGATGCTGTTCTCGCCACTCGGAAACTCATTCATCAGTGAGTATGCACCTAAGAAGTATCTCGGTACACTCCTCGGAGCTTGGCCGTTCATCATCTTCTTCGCAGGACTTGCATACGGACCTCTGTACAATGCAATGAGAGTTAACTTCTCAAGATCATTCCTGATCGCTGCAATCATTGTATTCGCATCCGGCGCACTGATGATCTTCTTCAAGAACAAGTTCGAAGCTATGGTCAATGGTACTGAAGAGCAGAGAGCTGAGCTTGAAGCACTGGAGAACTAATAATAATACACAAATTGTTGTATAATATAACCTGCCGTGTAATGCGGCAGGTTATTGCTTAAAAGCGATAATTATAATTCGGATGCACCCGCATAACACTATCCTGTGCCGTACGCACAGAAAGGGAGAATCAAATGTTTGGAAAGAAAACAGCAGTAATATATTTTTCGCGTTCCGGAGTTACCAGGAGCCTGGTCGAAAAGTTTCCGCTCGAGGAAGGTGACAGAACGATAGAACTGATCCCGTCCGATCCGTATCCGAAGTCATACTTCAAGACTCTGGCCAGAGCAAAAGTAGAGATAGAAGGCAACGCGGATGTAGGCCTTGAGAACGGAAAGCAGGACCTCGGGCTGTATGACAGGATCCTTATAGGATTTCCGATCTGGTTCTGGACATGCCCTAAGATCATAAAGTCTTTTCTGACTGAAAACGATCTCAGAGGCATGACTATATATCCTTTCTGTACCAGCGGAGGCATTGACATCACCGAGGCGGTAGATGAGATCAAAAGAAATGCTGACGGCGCGACAGTAAAAAAGGGAATGAGATTCAAAAAGTATTCTGAAGAAGCCCTCAAAAAATGGCTGGAACAGTAAGGAATAATACTGACGCCGGACATATGCATCCGGAAATGCAGTTTGAAGGAGATCATAAAAATGAAAAAGGAAATCGTTGAGCTTAGACAGCTGATGGCTGAAAAAGGCATCGATGCCTACTATGTACCATCAGGAGACTTTCACAGCTCAGAATATGTAAATGACTATTTTAAAGCACGTGCTTTCATGACCAACCTTACAGGTGAGTCCGGTGAGCTGATCGTCACTCAGGACGGGGCATGGGTATGGACAGACGGAAGGTACTTCCTCCAGGCTGAAGAGCAGCTGGCAGGCACAGAGATAGAGCTCATGAGAATGGCAGAGCCGGGAGTTCCTACTGTAG
>CACWYF010000094.1 GCA_902765035.1 uncultured Eubacteriales bacterium | reverse complement strand
TGCGGTTTCTGATCACAAGGGAAGAGCTGAACGCGATGGCTTCGGTGAAGCGCCTGGTAACGCCCACTACCGATCTGTCCTTTGATGCGGTTTACGCTCCTTTCGGGCAGGTGCCGTCGGAGCGTACCATCTCTCCGGAGGTGCTCGGCATTACGGATGCGCTTACGGTTCAGATCCGACTCGCGGCGTTCCAGGTCGGAAAAGGCGATATCACGGTGGATGAAGCCGTCACGATGTACGGAAGCCTGGAAGAAACGCAGTAATCCACGGGCGAAAAGCATCCCGGCATACCCGTCGGACCGGGGGCTCTGTCTGAGACAACGGAAGCGCTGATGAAGTGTATATGATATGAAAAGAGGCTGACCATGGCGAACAAGGTTTTCCAGATGAATGATCAGACGGCGTTCATGATCCGGGAACTGGGCGGACACATGCCCGGGGGGTTCTTCATTTACAAAGCCGAAGAGCCGGAAGAGCTTCTCTATGCAAACAAGCCTGTCTTTGATATCTACGGCTGCGACGATCTTGAGGATTTCAAAAAGCTGACGGGCTATACCTTCCGGGGCATGGTGCATCCGGAGGATTACCGCCGCATCTCAGACTCCGTTGCGGAACAGATCGACGCCAGCGATGACAACATGGACTATGTGGAATACCGGATAGTCAGAAAGGACGGAAAGGTCCGCTGGGTGGATGATTACGGAAGATATACACAGACGGAAAAATACGGCGGTGTATACTACGTCTTCATCTCGGACATTACCGAAAAGAAAGCGATGCTCGAGGCAGAAAAGAAACAGCTGACGCAGGAAGTCGAGTCAGCCGCAAGGATTGCGGATATGATGGGATCTGTCGGATCCCTTCTGTCCAACATGCCTGCGATGAGTTTTTCGAAGGACGCGATGACAGGAAAATACCTGGCATGCAATCAGTCTTTTGCTGAATATGCCGGCAAGGAGTCGCCTGACGGGGTGATCGGTCTTACCGACCACGAGCTGTTCGACAAGGACACTGCAGATCACTTTGTAGATGATGACCGCATTGCTCTTGAGATGGACAAGCCGTATATATTCTTCGAGGATGTTCCGGATGCCACAGGAGAGGTGATCAGGAATCTTCAGACGACCAAAATGAAGTTCACGGACAATTCCGGCAGGCTGTGTACGCTGGGAATGTGCGTCGATGTCACCGAGATGACCAGAGCCAAAGCTGCAGAAGCCAGGCAGCAGGAGATGGAGCAGAGGCTTGCGCTTCAGGAAAAGCTCCTCGAGGAAGAGAGACAGAGAGCGGAGCAGGACAAGCTGATCACGGCTCTTGCTTCAGACTTCTGGAGTGTATACTACGTTGAGCTCGACACAAATGAGGCAGTCTGCTATCAGGAGCACCCTGAGATAGACAAGGGTATCAGGGAAGGGGAGCACTTCCCTTATCTCAAGGGATTCACAGATTATGCTTACAACTATATCAAGGATGAATACAGAGATGATTTCCTCAGCTTCATCCAGCCTGACAATATCCGTGAAGGCCTCAAGGAGCGGAGGGTCATGTCTTTCAGATACATGGTCAACCGCAATAATAAGGAAACCTATGAGATGATCAAGTTCGCGGGAGTAAGGCATCCGGAGGACAGAGACGACCATATCGTCCATGCTGTCGGTGTATGTATCACCGATGTGGATGCTGAAACGAGAAATGACCTCATCCAGGCTCAGACTCTCGGAGATGCGTTGCGGGCTGCAGAGGAGGCCAACAAGGCCAAGACCGCATTCCTGTCCAACATGAGCCACGAGATCAGGACACCGATGAACGCTATCATAGGCCTTGACAGCATAGCTCTGAACAACCCGGATATTCCGGATGAGACCCGCGAGCAGCTGGAGAAGATAGGAGCATCCGCTCAGCACCTTCTCAGCATCATTAACGATATCCTGGATATGTCCCGGATCGAATCCGGCAGGATGACTTTGAATAACGAGGAGTTCTCTTTTGCAAAAGCGCTTGAGCAGGTCAACACGATGATAGCCGGCCAGTGCCGTGATAAAGGGATCAAATACGACAGCAGGATAATCGGACATGTAAGCGACTACTATATCGGAGATGATATGAAGCTGCGCCAGATACTCGTCAATATCCTGGGCAATTCAGTCAAGTTCACACCGGAAGGCGGACATGTGGTATTCACTGTAGAGGAGATCGCGAAGTTTGACGGCAAGTCGACTCTCAGGTTTGTAATGAGCGATACCGGCATAGGAATGAGCCGCGATTTCCTGCCTAAACTGTTCGATACATTCAGCCAGGAAGACTCATCATCCACAAACAAGTACGGAAGCACCGGCCTTGGAATGCCTATCACCAAGAGCCTGGTGGAACTGATGAACGGCACGATAGATGTGAAGAGTGAAAAAGGACAGGGCACGATGTTCACTGTTACTGTGACGCTGACTGATTCCGACAGGACCGATGACGGCGCGGATGAAGGCGATCTGCATCCGCATGAGATAACGGTTCTTGTTATAGATGACGACCCTGTTGCATGCGAACATGCCCAGCTGGTGCTCGGGCAGGTCGGTGTACACTGCGATGTCGCTATGTCGGGAAGCGAAGGTGTTGACATGGTCAGCATGAGGCATGCGAGAAGAGATCCTTACAATCTCATTCTCGTCGACTGGAAAATGCCTGAGATGGATGGAATAGAGACTACAAGGCGCATCCGCTCAGTCATCGGTCACGAATCCGCTATAATCATACTGACTTCACATAACTGGGATGATGTGGTCGATGAGGCAAAGGAGGCAGGCGTTGACACGTTCGTACCTAAGCCGCTGTTCGCAGCCAGTGTAATGGATGAATTCAGGGATGCGTTCAGAAAGAAAAACGCTTCTCTGAAGGATACGGCAGCTGATCTTGCGGGAAGAAGGATCCTTCTTGCCGAAGACATGATAGTAAATGCCGAGATCATGGTAATGGTTCTCGCAATGAGAGACATGGAGACGGATATTGCCGGGAATGGGCAGGAAGCTGTGGATATGTTCGCACAGCATGAAGAGGGATACTATGATGCCATCCTTATGGACATGAGGATGCCTGTGATGGACGGACTGGAAGCGACCAGAACTATCAGGAGCATGGACAGAGAGGATGCCGGAACGATACCTGTCATAGCACTTACTGCCAATGCGTTTGATGAAGATGTCCAGCGCAGCATGCAGGCCGGACTCAATGCGCATCTCAGCAAGCCTGTTGAGCCGGAAGCTCTGTTCAGGACTCTCGAGAGCCTCATCAGATAGCTGACTGTATATGACGGCGGAATAAAAGCATAAAAAAAGGAGCGGTGCTCCTTTTTTTATGCTTATCTCAGCTGATCCATTACCATCTTGTTGAATTCAGACTTTACAGATGCGGGAGAGATGATGGTGATATCTCCGCCGAACTGGAATACCCATGCGAAGAATGTCGGGCTTGTATCCACTGTGACCCTTGCCGTGAAATGATCAGGCCCGGTCTTCTCTGAATAGAAATCCTTTCCGAACCTGTCTACAAGGTAATTCATAGTGTAGCCCTTGCAGCTTAACTCAACTTCCTGAGTCTCACCTGAGAACATATCGAATATGCGGGTGGAATACTTCTCTATGCTGAAGTCTGCCGGCTCGCGCTCGGCCGGAACGTGGAGCTGCGATGCGTTCTTCATTCTGTCCACTCTGTATGCTCTGACTTCAGATGAGTCTGAAGGCTTTCCGACCATGTAATAATAGTCATTGTTCCACATGAGAGCATAAGGGCTGACTTCATGCATCTTTCCGTTATATCTCAGGACTTCATTCTTGTACATATCATAGTCGACCATCTGAAAGGCGACTCTGGCCCTGTTCTTGATGCAGTCGTTCAGAATATCTGCTGTTCTGAGAGCTGCGCTTCCGTCGCGCTTGAAACCACTGCATGTATGCAGTTCTCTGTTGAGCAGAGCAGCCTGATGCACACTCGTCAGATCCTTGAGCTTTGCGATGATCTCGCGGCTCTTCTTGGTGCTGATGAATCTTGATGAGTGTACAGCATCAACAAGGAACTTAAGCTCGGAAAGGTCAAACTCTCTGTCAATCCAGCGATACCTGTTAGGCTTGCCTTTTTCCTTGATTATCCCGTAGCCAAGGTCTTCTATGATAAATTTAATATTGGCATCTATCGTTTTACGGTCGGGTCTTCCATGCCCCATGCTTTCAAGTGCATCCATAATCTGATAGGTGTCCATGCTGTGCTCAGCGTCCGTGTTCTCATACAGCAGCTTGAGAATACCGGTAAGCTTTCGCCTGTTATCATTCATTTTAAGGGGAACCTCCTTGAAATAGGTCAACATAAATATAGCACATTGATTTCAAAATGATTGGTGAGTTATCTGGTCAATTGGCGTTTTTTTCAATAGGAAAGACATAATTGGTCATTTTTATAGTCAGATAATTCAAAAAAGCCTGTAATGCCCGAAAAAAGGGCATTTGTGGTGGATTGTCAACCAATTTTCAGGCCTCTGCTTTACGTGCTATAATAGTCAGGAAGCGGACAGAACATGAACGGAAATTCGGCGCCGGGCCAGTCCCGCGGGAAAGAGACATGGAGATGAAGATGAAAACAGATTACGGATTGATGAAGATGCAGCTTGAATCTCTGTCGGAAGGTGTGGAATGGGACATTACCATTCTTTCCAATGCGTCAGCACTTCTGTGGGATTCACTTGAAGATATCAACTGGGCCGGATTCTACATAATGAGAAACGGCAGGCTTGAACTGGGGCCATTTCAGGGCAAAACAGCATGCACGGTGATTGAGACAGGAAAGGGTGTATGCGGAACGGCGGTTCTGGAAGACCGGACTCAGCTGGTCCCGGATGTCCACCTGTTCCCGGGGCATATCGCTTGTGACTCTGCGAGCAATTCCGAGATAGTAGTGCCGCTTCACAGGAACGGGGAAGTGTACGGAGTCATAGACATCGACAGCCCTTTCAAGGAGAGATTCACGGAAGATGACAGACAGGGGCTCGAAGCTTTTGCTGCAGCACTGGAAACGATCATCGCTTAGCGTAAGGCGCAAAGATTTTGCCTCACAATCGTTACTGTGCTAAAATATATTAAGTATGAATAATTCCGGTATGGGATCAGGAGGCACAAATGTCTGAAAAAGTACTTGTCGTTGATGATGACAAAACAATACTGACAATGCTGTTCAAGGCGCTCAAGAACAACGGGATCGAAGCGGATCTTGCCATCAGCGGAGAGGCGGCGCTTGAACTGGTAAAACAGAATAAATATGACCTTATACTTCTCGACATCAACATGAGAGGTATCAATGGCTTCGAAGTAATACAGCAGCTGAGGGGAAACGGGCTTACTACACCTGTTATGGTCGTAAGCGGCCGCAAGGAAGACCAGGATGCTCTGTACGGGCTTGAGATAGGGGCTGATGATTATATCACCAAGCCATTCAATCCGGTCACACTGGTCGCCAAGGCCAAGGCGCTCATAAGACGCAGCCGCAGCACTTCGCCGCAGGGCACGAGCAACATAATCACTGCAGGGCCGTTCACATACAATACTTCGACCCTGAGGTTCTATAAAAACGATGTGGAGATACCTCTTTCATCCAAGGAGAACTCCA
>CACWYF010000093.1 GCA_902765035.1 uncultured Eubacteriales bacterium | reverse complement strand
GATAGTGTCAACTTTCTGTGGAGTTTTCAATTGACTCCTAATGTTTGTAAAAGAATGTGGGTATGCCAGCGGCTCTCAAAGCGTGCGCGAGAGCACCGCACACCACGAGTCACGCTATCTCGCGTGCGCTCGATCACAACGAAGCCATTACCTATCGAACTGCATTGACGCTAAGCAGACACTGCTTTGCAGAGTCTGCAGGGCAAATAATGTGTTCCAGGCTTCGCCAGGAACTGATCTTAGCCTCTCCCTCGCCGGTAGGCAGGCAGCCGGCGTGTTTCCCGCCGCCTGCGGCTAAGAGGATATTCCGTGTCGCTTCGTCAAGTGCTGCCCGACCGCTCTCATGACCTTTCTTGCGGTCAGCGTGCTGTCACTGTGACTCTGCTCCCGCTCCCATGGTCATGCGACCATTTCTAGCTGAAGATCGAATTGTTCGTTCGACCTAGGAACCTTATCGCCTGCTGTGTCCCGCTTGTTGTATCGAATACATATCTCTCGCTCATATCGTTCATCCAGCTGAGATCATATCCGCATTTCTGCGCTTCAAGAAATCTTCTGGCATATTCGCTGTATCGCTCATCGCACTCGTATGTGCTTTTGAAGTGAGCAGCTTCTATTCTGCCTCCATTCTTGCAGTACACTCTGAGTTTGCTCAGTTTTCCGAGGCCTTCCTCGCTCCATCCCATAGGATCACGGCTGAATCTCTCTGAAAGCACATGACTTACCTGAGCCTCAGTGCAGCTCCCGGTCACATCACTTCTGTACCGGTTTACTGCTGCTTCCCAGTTACCTAACAGGTATGTCTGCATTTCCTGTACTGCTTCACGGTCCGTCTCTTCACTGCAGTCCTTGTACAGTTCTGTAAGGATCAGTTCGGCCTTGTCTCTGTTATTCTCCTCAAGTGCCTTGCTCAGTCTGTATTTCACGGTCTTCCCGTTGAATTTTCGATCGAACTTCCAGAGTTCTTTCTGAAGGTGATACCCATCCATGACGTGCTCGACATTAGCGAAGTTCTCAAGCCCGTTCACGATCCATTTCCCACCGTCTGCATGTATGCGGATGGCACTGATGTTCTCCACATCATAGGCCTTATCTATGTATCCTTCTACGCTCGCCCACAGGTCTTTGCTGCTCATCTTCTCATCCACGAAGTGCATCGGATTGATCGTTTCATTCCGCCGTTTATCCACTCTGCGCATGCCTTCGGTTACCGTTACAAGCGGTACGACTTTATTTTTCTTTCCTCGCTCTTTGAATGGCTTCTGCATATGGACATGATCTTCATCCGCGTATACATCCAGGACTCGGACCTGCCTCTTTTCTCTTCCTTCAGGCTGCTTCTCAAGTACCGGTGCTTCAAGGATCTTGTTTCGCACTGTCTGGCGGCTGACCACTCCGCCAGTGACTTCTGCTGCGCTCTTTCCGTAGGATTCTTCTGTTGCTTTCGTTACAAGCTTCGCACAGATCGTCTCTCCGATCCTCGCTCTCGGCTCGATGCTTAAAATTTTATCCAGTGGATACTCGTATCTGCCGTCTTCTTTACGGTAATAATAGTCTCTGCTGAATTCGATTTCTCCGAGCTCTGTCAGCAGCTTGCGCTCACGATCTTTTTCATGGAGTACAAGGCCCATTTCCTTTCTGCTCACCTTGTCTTCGCGCAGACTGACATTCATTTCATCTATGATCGTCTGCAGGATCTTACGGCTCAGTTCCTTGCTATCCTCTGTGAGTACGCTTGCCGTTGCATCTAGGTCTGTGATCCCTTCGAGTTTGATGAGATAAATCTTATCCAAAAATTCCTTTACATGTTGTATAATCTTATTCATAGAGACTGACTCCTTTTTTAGTTTTAGTTTTGGTCGACTATTATTTTACATTAGTTTTTTGCACGCGATCTTGAGGGTGGGCCCAAAGCTGGGCGGGCTTCAGGAGCGTGCTTTTCTTCTTTTAAAACTCCACATTTACTTTACACTAACGTTTCTTTTGTCAACAGCTGCGGATGCTGTTACAATTCAGTTGAAGGATCACTTGCTTTGAAAAGGCAGGCAGTCAGAGAACTCCTGCAAAATAATAATTACGATCATGGGCAAAATAACAAAAGAAGATATTATCAGTCACTTCAGCATGATACCGCTCGATGTCGAAGGCGGCATGTGGAAAGCGATGTTCAGAAGTGATGAGAAGATTCCGGAAGGGCAGCTGGAAGGGCGGAAGGGTCCGCATGACCTGTACGGTTCAATACTGTACATGCTGACCGGTAAATCTGTATCCCGGATGCACCGTCTTGCAACTGATGAGATATGGCATTTCTACATGGGTGCACCATGTGAGATGCTGGTGCTGTGTCCTGACGGAACGGGATATACTGAAAGACTCGGTCATGACATAGCCGGCGGAGAGACTGTGACCGCTATGGTCCCGCGCGGATGCTGGCAGGGAGTCCGGATGATATCAGATGATGCATATGATTTTGCACTGCTCGGAACCACGATGGCACCGGGCTATGAAGATTCGGATTATGAAGACGGTACTGAATTGCTGCTCGAACAGTATCCTGAATTCAGAGAACTTATACTTCCACTGCTGGCAAGACCTGAATAGGAGATAATCATGAATACCATCATAGTGGGAGGCGGATTCATCGCCAGTACACACTTATCTGCGGTCCGCAGTCTCGGTCATGAAGTGACATGGATCGTCGGAAGAAATGCAGCAAAGACTCAGGCCTTTGCTGCAGAAAACAGAATAGATAACTGGACTATAGACATCGATGAAGCTCTGGCATCTGATGCAGAGATCGTGCACATCTGCACACCGCCCGGCGAGCATGCCGGTATCCTCAGAAAATGTCTTGCAGCAGGCAAGCACATCATCTGCGAAAAGCCTCTGTGCATGGATCCGGATGAAGCAGCTGCTCTTGCCGAAGAAGCTGAGTCCGCTTATCAGGAGCGCGGTATCATTACAGCCCTGTGCTGCAATGTAAGATACTATCCTGCCAATCAGGAGATCATGCACCTGATCCGTTCGGACAGTACCGCGCGTCCTCTTGTAATGTCAGGCTCCTATCTGCAGCAGTTCCACATTCCTCCGCATGGTGACGGATGGAGATTTGATCCTGAAAAGAACGGCGGGCAGCGTGCAATAAGTGAGATTGGTACTCACTGGTTTGACCTTGCCTATGCATGGTCAGGAATCAGGATATCCTCAGTATTTGCTGAACTCGGAAACTGGTATCCGTACAGATACAGAAAAGATGGCATGCTGACACTTGATCCCGACGGGGAGAAGGTGAAAGTAGACACCGAAGATACCGCTGCTGTCCTGATGAGATTCGAAAACGGAGGAATCGGAACACTTCTTCTCTCAGAGACCGCACCGGGTCACTCGAATGACCTGTCAATTGAAGTCACTGACCTACGGAATTCATACAAGTGGGAGGAACTTCATCCTGAGACCATATGGTATTCAGAAGGAGGGGAGATGAAGAGCAGACAGTGCATACAGGATGACACTATTTCTGCTGATTCAGATCAGGATGCAAATGGATCCTCTGAGGATGTGAGAGAAAAGACATTCACTGCACTCTTCAGAGATGTATATGCAGCGATTGCAGGAGAAGAACACGGAAAGTATCCTGACTTCACTGACGGAGCATATATAGCTGCCGTCTGCAGCGCTGTGAAAAAGAGCGCGGAGACAGGGGAGTGGGCGAGTCTGCAGTAACCGTTTACGCAGCACTGGCGTTTTGCAGGCAGAACCGTCTGTTTTACGCCAACCACGTTTTGCATAGAAAAAGACCGGAACCAATGATCAATCACATTGATTCCGGTCTTCTGTCTTATTGTTGATTATCTCATGCCCTTGTCATAAGGGATTCCTTCTGCCTTAGGTACTCTGGAGCTCTTGGATGTGAATGCAAGTACTATCAGAGTGATAACATATGGCAGCATCCTGTATACGTACGGGCTGATGCCGATCTCGTTCAGAGCGAATACTCCGTCTCCGTTGATATCGAGAGTTGAATATGTCGCTGCGATGCACTTGAACAGACCGAAGAGGATCGATCCTCCTGCGATGTTCAGCGGTGTCCAGTTACCGAAGATCATTACGGCGAGAGCAAGGAAACCGTAGCCGGCAACATCTCCGTTGGATGTCATGTTAGCTGTTGTCATCGAGAAGGTGAATCCGCCGATACCGGCAAGAAAACCTGAAAGTCCTACACCGAGATATCTCATCTTATATACGTTGATACCCAGTGAGTCAGCTGCCTGTGGGTTCTCACCGCAGGATCTCAGTCTCATTCCTGTCTTGGTCTTGTACAGGAAGATGGATACCAGTATGAAGATCAGGATACAGATGTAAGTTGTCAGATATACCTTGTTGATAAAGAAGTCTAAGAAAGGCCCGAAACTGTATCCCTTAGGATATCCGAATGTCGAAGGCTTGATCATGAACCAGCCTGCAGCACCTCCTGATACCATGCCCATGGAATTCTGCTGTACGATCATGTAGATAAAGAACATTACAAGAGCAGGAGCGAGCATGTTCAGCGCTGTACCGCCGATTGTCTGGTCAGCTTTGAGGTTAATAGCTGAGAAAGCCAGCAGCATTGAGAATACTATTCCGCAAATTCCTGAGAGCAGGAGGGAAATAAGCATTATCAGCTGTCCCTGGTCCTGTGTCCATCCGCCTTCCTGGAACATTCTTACGAATACAACTCCCATGAAAGCACCGAAGATCATGATACCTTCAAGCGCCAGGTTGATGATACCTGATCTCTCAGCACATACACCGGCGAGCGCTACAATCATCAGAGGAACAGCGTATAACATCATCTGTTGAAGTAAGAATACCATTATTTCTGTCCTCCTTTCTCAGTCTCTGTTTCTGTAACTCCTGCTGCTTCATCCTTCTTGTCTGCAGCAGGTGCAGGCTCAGCGTTCACATTGCCGTGATCGTGCTTGATCCTCTTTGACAGCATTGTCTTGATCAGCATTGAGAATGCTGACAGATATACTATGACAGCAATAACGATATCCGCGATGTATTCGTTATATGCTGTAAGTGATTTCAGCTGTAATCCGGAGATGTTCATCATTGACATGAATATTCCGGAGAAAATAGCTCCTATCGGATGATTGGCGGCAAGCAGTGCTACCGGGATACCATTGAATCCTTCTGCAGGGAGCTTCTGGTATGTTGACCAGTAAAACTCTGTGTTGCCTGAGAGAAAGTAAAGCGATGCTCCTGCAGCAGCGAGTGCACCGGCGATGGCCATCGACAGGATGATGTTCTTCTTGTCGTTGATTCCGGCATACTTAGCTGCGTGTCTGTTGGAACCGCAGGCTCTCAGCTCATAACCAAAGGTAGTCTTGGTCATCATTACCCACATTGCCACTGCTATGATGCAGGCAATCCAGAATCCTCCGTTGGCCTGTGAACCTGCAAATATTTTATCCATGAGCAGCTTAGGTGTTACTACTCCGACCTGCTTGAGAGGGATGATATATCCTACTTTACCGCCTTCTGCGGAATTCTTGAACATCTCATGCGCATCGAACCACCAGGTGACCAGATTGGCAGCTATCCAGTTGGTCATGATGCATGTGATTACTTCGTTAATATTGAGGAATGCCTTGAAAATACCAGGGATAGCTCCCCAGAGAGCTCCAAGGATTATTCCTACGAGGAATGCACAGAGCCATGCTAATGCTTTAGGGCATCCGCTCCAGCCGAGCCAGAGTCCAACAGAGAGGGTTCCCATTGTTCCCATCAGATACTGGCCTGCAGCTCCGATGTTGAACAGTCCTGTCTTGAATGCGACAGCTACTGAAAGTCCTGTCATGATCAGAGGCACAGCTCTGAAAAGCATGTTTCCTATATTGACTCCGTTGAATCCGAATGTCAGCTGTCCTGCTGCGTTTCTTCCTGTTGAGAATACTCCGAGGAATACCAGCTTGATGCCTTCCCATACGCCTGAAGTGGATATGTTCGACTTGGACATTCCTACCACTATTACGATTATGGCACCTACTGCCATACCGATGAGGATAGAGATAAGAGCGGAATATACAGCAACTGCTCCTTCGGATTTATACCATTTGAGCTTGCCTGTTATAGGATCTTTTCTAGGCATTTGCTTCCCCCTCCTTTCCCTGTCTCTTAGCACCGGACATGTAGAGACCGAGTTCTTCAGGTGTAGTCTTCTTAGGATCAACTTCACCAACTATCTCGCCTTCGTAGATAATGAGTATTCTGTCGGATAGTCCCATTACCTCTTCAAGTTCGAGGGAGACCAGAAGTATCGCATGTCCTTTGTCTCTTTCAGCTACGATACTGTTGTGGACGTTCTCGATGGCGCCGACGTCAAGACCTCTTGTAGGCTGTACAGCTACCAGCAGAGGCTCATCTCTGTCAAGTTCTCTGGCAATGATTGCTTTCTGCTGATTACCTCCGGACATAGATCTTGCAATAGTAACAGGTCCCTGTCCGGATCTTACGTCAAAGTCATTGATAAGCTTTTCAGCATATTTTCTGACCTCATCGAATTTGATGAAACCGTGATTCTGGAATCTTGGTTCCTTATACTTCTGCAGCACCATGTTCTGCTCGAGAGTGTAGCCAAGAACGAGTCCGTGCTTATGTCTGTCTTCCGGAATATGTGACATTCCGGCAAGAGCTCTCTGTCTGATCGAGGAATTGGATATATCCTGACCGTTGAGAGTAATGGTTCCTGCCGATGCCTTTTCAAGACCGGTAAGTCCGTAGACAAGTTCAGTCTGGCCGTTTCCGTCGATACCTGCGATACAGAGTATCTCACCTGCATGCACTTCGAATGAAACGTTGTTTACTGCATTGTTCTTATGGATTTTGGACGGTACCGTAAGACCTTCTACCTTGAGAACAGTCTCGCCCGGATTTGCAGGCTTCTTGTGGATCTCGAGCTGTACAGGACGTCCTACCATCATGTTGGAGAGTTCCTGCTTGTTGGTATCCTTAGTATTGACGGTGCCGACGTATTTACCCTTACGCAGTACCGTAACTCTGTCGGATACAGCCATGATCTCGTTTAATTTATGTGTGATGAACAAGATGGATTTGCCTTCCTTCGCAAATCCTCTCATTATTTCCATAAGCTCATCTATTTCCTGAGGAGTAAGAACTGCTGTAGGCTCATCGAAAATAAGAATTTCGTTATTCCTGTACAGCATCTTGAGGATCTCTACTCTCTGCTGCATTCCTACAGTGATATCCTCAACCTTGGCATCAACGTCAACTTTCAGACCGTATTTTTCTGAAAGTGCGATTACCTTCTCTCTTGCTTCCTTCTTCTTGAGAAAACCAAGAGCACCGGTAGTCTCTGCACCGAGAATGATATTGTCGAGTACAGTGAAAACATCGATGAGTTTAAAGTGCTGATGGACCATTCCAATGCCGAGAGCGGTGGCATCATTAGGATTGTTGATCTTTACGACCTTTCCATCCTTCTTGATCTCACCTGCTTCAGGCTGATACAGTCCGAAAAGAA
>CACWYF010000092.1 GCA_902765035.1 uncultured Eubacteriales bacterium | reverse complement strand
TTGGTCATCGACTGTATCGATACAGGCGCGCCGCCTCCGATGGCGACATCGCCGCAATATACTTTTACTGACATTTTTCTATTTCCCGAATAAGTTCATCACATCATTGACCGTTATGAGCACGAAGAGCATAAGAAGCACGGCCATGCCCACGACTGTCGCCTTGTATTCCATATCGTCGTTTATCCTGCCTCCCGATATGATCTTGAGCAGGATGAAGAATATCTTGCCTCCGTCAAGTCCCGGAATCGGGATTATGTTGAAGAATGCAAGGTTCAGACTTACAAGTGCGAGCAGCATCAGATAGGACGTGAACCCGTATGACACAGTCTGGTTTACAACCCTGACAAGGCCGACCGGCCCTGACACATCATCCTTGCTGACCCCTCCTTTGATCATCGACTGGAATGCACCAAGCATCATCTTGTTGATCTCCCAGGTAGTCTTTAGTCCCCCGGTGATGCATGTAACAGGATCTCTTGACATTCCCGCAACTATACCGACCATGTATCTCTGTGTCTCGTCATCAAATACAGGTGTAACAAAGGCTTCTCTGTTCTTTCCGTCACGTCTGTACTGTATATCCAGCCTGTCCCCTTCATGATAGCTGTCGATTGCATCAACTACATCATCCCAGGTATTTGTTTCGATTCCATCTATCGCGATTATCTTATCTCCTGCCTGAAGTCCGGCTGCAGCAGCAGGCGAATCTGACGTGATAGAGCCAAGCGTTGTCGAAGGAACGCCGGCGATAAAATAAGCCAGCGTAACAGCCAGGATAGCTATCAGAACATTCATCGTAACGCCGGCCAGCAGGATAGCTATCTTCTGAATAGGAGTCTTGCTGCTGTATGATCTCGGATCATCAACAGCCTCTTCTTCTCCTTCCATCGCACAGTAACCGCCCAGCGGAAGAAGGCGCACCGAATACTGTGTCTCGCCCTTCTGCTTTTTAAATAACAGCGGCCCCATTCCGACCGAGAATTCATTAACCTTGACGCCGCACATCTTTGCAACGATCATATGTCCCCACTCATGAGGGATGATCAGCACAAGCAGCATCACAACAAATAAAATAGCAGTTTTCAATTAATTCTCCTTTTGGATGATTCTCTGTATGTCCCGTTTAATGAATGGCTCCCTTACAGCAGTTCTTCAGCCATTCTTCTCGCCTCTCTGTCTATATGGAGGATCTCATCAACGGTTGCAGGTGCAGCAAAATCTGCCGCATCCATGACTTTCTCTATAGTTTCCGGAATATCCAGAAAACCGATCTTTCCTGCAAGGAACATGGCAACAAGTGCCTCATTCGCTCCGTTCATTACGACAGGAGCCGCCCCGCCCTCATTAAGTGCAGCATAGGCAAGGTCTATGCATCTGAAGACTTTTCTGTCAGGTTTCTCGAAAGTAAGATTTGCTCCTGTTGTAAACAGATCAAGAGCGCCATTACCGTGCGCATCCTCCGCTTCAGGGTCAAAATCACTGATAAGCCTCATTCTGTCAGGGTAATTGAGTGCCAGGCTGATAGGAATCTTCATGTCAGGAAGACCCATCTGAGCCATAACTGATCCGTCGCAGAATTCAACCATCGAATGGACGATGCTCTCTGGATGTACATGAACATCGATTTTTTCTGCCGGGACATCAAAAAGCCATCTGGCTTCGATGACCTCAAGTCCTTTGTTCATCATAGTAGCGGAATCGATGGTTATCTTGGAGCCCATGCTCCACTTAGGATGATTGAGAGCCTGCTCTATGGTAACGTCTCTCATTTCTTCAAGGCTTCTGCCTCTGAACGGTCCGCCTGAAGCAGTCAGAAGGATCCTTCTGATCTGTCTGTCAATACCGCTGTCCGGCTCTCTGTAGGCTCTTCCGCACGCACTTCCGCCGTTGCCCTCGAGGCACTGGAATATAGCACTGTGCTCCGAGTCAACAGGAAGGAGTCTTACTCCCTTTTCCCTGCAGAGATCCGTTACGAGTGAACCGCCTGCGACAAGAGTCTCCTTGTTGGCAAGAGCTATGTCTCTGCCGTATTCGATTGCCTTATAAGTTGGCGCAAGACCGCTTATTCCCATCAGGGAATTCAGGACTATGTCGCAGTCCATCTGAGCGATCTCAACCAGGCCGGAATCTCCGTAATATACTGTAAGGCCCGGAAACTCAGCCTGCACTCTTGCAGCATCTTCAGCATTTCCCACAGATACTGCGTCAGGCGCAAACTCCCTGATCTGACCGATCAGGCTGTCCACCCTGCTTCTGCAGGTGAGTCCAACAGCTTTGAATTTATCTTTATTGTTTCTGATTATTTCCAGGGTCTGGGTCCCGATCGAACCCGTGCTGCCCATTATAAGTACTTTTTTCATATTACAGTGCCATCAGATCAGTGATAATGAATATCAGGTAGTAAATGACCGGTGCAACGAAAATCACACTGTCAAAACGGTCCATGATGCCTCCGTGTCCAGGGATAAGCTTGCCGTAGTCCTTGATACCCATTTTGCGCTTGAAAGCCGAAGCAGTAAGGTCCCCGGCCATTCCGGCCAATCCTCCGATCAGTCCGAGGATCAGACATACACCTGCCATTTGTTTAATGAAGAAGAACCCGAACAGCCATCCAAAGAATGAACTTCCGATAAGTCCGCCGACAGCACCTTCTATAGTCTTCTTAGGGCTCAGGTTAGGTGCCATTTTATGCTTTCCGAGGAAATATCCCGTAAAGTATGCGAATATATCTGAGCCAAAAGCCGCAATGACGACAAGCCATACAAGGATGCTGTAATCCTCTGTCATGTCTATCAGGACCATGTGGAATGTAAAGAACGGGATATAGACCATTGACACAACTGTAGCAGCTGAATCGTAAGGTCCGCGTTCATTGATCTTCCAGCCGTAGATCAGTCCTGCAGCGACCGCTATAAACAGCCACATGCATGCAAGCATCATGCTTGCATGAGTATCAGCTTCGTCCATCCTGGCAGCGACAGGAGGCACGAGAAACAGAAGAACTGTCATTACATAGCATATAGGCTTGGACGGATGAACATCTATGTTATTCCACCCATTGCAGAATTCATGGATCCCCATGAGAGCTATTATAAGAGCTGCAGCCCAGAGAGCTACTCCTCCGAAGTACAGGACGAGCAGCAGCGGGACCATTATGAGTCCCGAAATGATTCTTGTTTTCATATTGTCTTAACCTTGTTCTTTTTATTATATTACTTAGTCTCTGCTTCTTCGCGTCCACCGAATCTCCTGTCTCGGTTCGCATATGCTTCGATCATTGAAGCATACTCTTCCGGCGTGAAATCAGGCCACAGAGTATCCGTAAACATGAGCTCGCTGTATGCGGACTGCCATGTCAGGAAATTGGATATGCGCTCTTCCCCGCTCGTTCTGATGATGAGATCAGGATCAGGAACATCGAAATTTGCTGAGCCAGACCACAGGTACTTCGAAATATCGTCTTCCGTAAGATCCGCCGGATCACGGGAGCCGTCCCTGCATTCTTCGCACAGCTTTCTGACGCTTCTGAGTATCTCATCTCTTCCGCCGTAGTTAAGAGCGATATTGAACACGAGGCCGTCATTGTCAGCAAGTCTTCCGACCATTTTGTCTATAGCATCAATCGATGCCTTCGGAAGCATGTCATACTGTCCGAAGATATTGATGTGAACATTATTCTCATCAAGCTCTTCGAGTTCGGAATTGACGTACTTGACGATAAGATTGAAAATGCCGCTTACTTCCTCTGTACTGCGCTTCCAGTTCTCAGTGGAAAAAGCATACACGGTAAGGTATTTTATGCCCATGTTGGAAGTGGCAATTACGATTTTCTTCATCGACTGCATGCCGGCGTTGTGTCCCATTACTCTCGGTACACCGTGAGCTTTAGCCCACCTGCCGTTGCCGTCCATAATGATCCCTACGTGGGTTGGTACAGGTTTCTTATCCATATCTCCATATGTGTACTTTACTGACCCTAAGAGATATTCCCGGCAGTCATCTTCGATGACAGACGGGCCCCTCTTTAGGGTATATATAGCAAACGTGGCTTGTTAGGCCACGTTACTTGCCGTGTTATTCGTGAAGTATCAGCTATACTTCCATGAGTTCCTTATCCTTGTCAGCGATAATGGAATCGATGTCCTTGATAGCAGCTTCGACCTTCTTCTGGACCTCATCGAGTTCTTCCTTGAGATCGTCCTCAGTCAGGTCTCCGTCTTTCTGCATCTTCTTGAGAGCATCGTTCTCATCTCTTCTGAGGTTTCTGACAGCTACCTTGGCTTCCTCACCGTAGTTCTTTACGACCTTGGTCAGTTCCTTACGTCTCTCTTCTGTCAGCTGAGGGATTGCCAGTCTGATAACTTTGCCGTCGTTGGCAGGATTGATGCCGATGTTGGCCTCATTGATAGCTCTTTCGATATCACTGACTGACTTAGGATCGAAAGGTGAGATCATCAGTGTCCTTGGATCAGGTACCGAAACGTTAGCCAGTGCCTTGAGCGGTGTAGGCGATCCGTAATAGTTGACCATTACCTTGTCAAGAAGTGCCGGGTTGGCTCTGCCTGCTCTTACGGTATTAAGGTTCTCCTTAAGATGAGATTTTGTACTCTCAATTCTCTCCTCGAGTGATTTCTTGCCAGCCATGATATGCCTCCTGTAATAATTGATTTCCTTTGACCTTATAAAATGCTTACTGTATCAGTGTTCCGACATTCTCGCCGTTTATTACCTTCATGAGGTTGCCTTCCTGCGCGAGAGCGAAAACGTAGATCTTGGTTCCTGTATCCTTGCAGAGTGTAGCTGCCGTAAGATCCATGACCTTGAGATCCTTATCGATGATGTCCATGTATGTGAGCTCTGTATATCTCTCAGCATCA
This sequence comes from uncultured Eubacteriales bacterium, assembly GCA_902765035.1. Classification (GTDB taxonomy): domain Bacteria; phylum Bacillota; class Clostridia; order Peptostreptococcales; family Anaerovoracaceae; genus Crickella. The sequence goes on along the minus strand of CACWYF010000092.1, from coordinate 794 downwards.
GGATTCGTCCTCGGATCTGCGGAATATACTGCATCGATGTTCTTGGCGAGCAGAAGGACGTCTGCGCCGATCTCAGCAGCTCTCAGAGCAGCTGTCGTGTCTGTCGTGAAGAACGGGCTTCCCGTACCGCCGCCGAACACTACGACTTTGCCTTCATCGAGGTAGTCAAGCGCTTTGCGTCTTGCATACCCTTCTGCCATGTCCCTGATCTCAATAGCTGTCATCAGCTTTGCAGGACATCCTGCGGAGAGCAAAGCGTCCTGAACGGCCAGGCCGTTCATTACGGTCGCAAGCATTCCCATGTAGTCGGCAGTCGGACGGTCGATGTTCTCGCCTGTTCTGCCGCGGAAGAAGTTGCCGCCGCCGCATACAACAGCGACTTCAACGCCTGCATCTCTGATTTCCTTGATCTGAAGCGCTACCTTGGAGAGCTCTTCGGCATTGACACCGAATCTGTCCTCTCCTGCCAGAGCTTCTCCACTGATCTTGATAAGAACTCTTTTATACTTTACGCTCATCAGCTGTACCTCACATGTAATTCTGATTATATGTGCGCAGTCCGCACAGTCTTTTCAAATTGTGCGGACTGCCATCTGTTAGTATAGCATTTTTATTCAGATATCTCTACTAATTATCCTTCTTCTCGATCTTTCTGATCTCTTTAGTGCGGATCTCTTCGCAAAGTGCATTTACGAACTCATCAAGAGGCTTGACGCCTTCATCACCGAGGTATCTTGAACGTACTGATACGTTACCTTCTTCTGCTTCCTTGGCACCGAGTACGAGCATGTACG
>CACWYF010000091.1 GCA_902765035.1 uncultured Eubacteriales bacterium | reverse complement strand
TGTGCTTGACATAGAGCTTGTAAATGAGACGCCTGAAACCATAAACGGGCGCGCGGTCTACAATGAGACCAACGACAAGATCATAGATATCAAGCCGGTATGGCTTGTCAAGCTGGAGCGCCTCTGCAAGGACGGCAATCTCCACATACTTTTCTTCGACGAGCTGACCAATGCGACAAAGCAGACCCAGGCGGTCATCTTCAAGATCGTTCTGGACAGGTTCGTCAACAACCGCTGGCCGCTGCCGCCTAACGCGCGCATAGTGGCTGCCGGTAACGACCGCGCAGAGTCTAGCGTGGCACACGACCTTGCCGAGCCTCTGTTCGGAAGATTCGCCCACATATATATCAGGACGACTGTGGAGAACTGGATGCCGTGGGCTGTGAGAAAGAAGATCAATCCGTATGTCATGGAGTTCCTCGCGAACAACGACCTGTACCTCAGGACGACCTTCACCGGCACGGAAGGCTACGCCGACCCGCGCCGCTGGGAGATGGTTTCGAGAGTGCTCGACAGCTCGGATAATGATTTTGCCCTTATAGAGCCTATAGTCGGAAGGGATACTGCCGAAGCGTTCATAAGGTTCTTCCGTGCGCAGGAGGAGATGGCAGATCTCGTGAAGTACACTGACGAAGAGATCTCGCATCTCACTGTCGCCAGAAAGTACCAGATAGCGCAGCAGTGCCTGTATGCAGCAGCTGCAAAGCCTGCAGAGGCTGAGGCTCTTGTTGAGAGGCTCGGGCCTGAGTTCGCTGCATGGTTCAGGTATGTGCTGGAGAGGAAGAGGCACTAGGGCTGAAGGAATGAGAGTGATAGTATACTCATGGGCTGCAGCATATTGCATGCGCGAGGAATGTGAGTATCAATGAAAGGTAACATTGTGGGAAAAAAGGGCTTCGGGAACAACGACGAACAGGAAAAGGCGAGAAAGCTGAGCCCTGCTGAGGAGAGGCGGCTCGAGCGTTTTGAGGTGTCCTCTGAAAAGATGGCTGAGGAGGGTTTCAGGCGGACCGACCTTACCGTGAGCATCATGGAAGCGAATAAGTTCGCACTTCTGCTGCTGATACCGCTCTTCCTCATCGGAGGAGGACTCTTCTACCTCAGACATGGCTGGGGCATGTGGGAAGGCATCTTCACGCCTTTCCTGAGATTCATGGCATACATGGTGACGTTTGTCGTTGTGCATGAGGCCATACACGGACTGAGCTGGTCTCTTTTCTGCCCGAACGGGTTCAAGGGTATTCAGTTCGGTGTCATGAAGCAGTACCTGACTCCGTACTGCACATGCCTGGTGCCGCTCTCGAAGGGCGCGTACATATTCGGGGCGCTGATGCCTCTTGTGATCCTCGGTATTGTGCCGATGATCGCAGGCATAGTGACCGGGGACTGGTCGGTCGAGCTTATGGGCATCATAATGGCCGACTCAGCCGCAGGTGACATCATGATAGTCCGCGACATCCTGCGGTACAGAAGCACCGCGGAAGAGGTCGTGTATATAGACCATCCGACACAGGCGGGCGGAGTCATATTTGAGAGATAGTCAGGAAAAATGGAATACGAGGGGACATATAATGGAATGCACAGAATTCAGAGTGGACATGAGAGAGCCGCATCGGTAGTCACAAAAGATGTGCCTGACTACGCAGTCGTCGCAGGCAACCCTGCGAGGATAATAAAGTACCTTGACCCGGAAGGGTTCGGAGAATAACTCAAGGAGAAATAGAGATGAAAAAAGAAGCATTTGAAGTACTTTTGAACAGAAGAGCCATCAGAAAATTCAAGCCTGAGCAGATCACTGACGAGGAACTGAACGCAGTTCTCGAGGCAGGAACTTATGCGCCGACAGGTGCAGGAACCCAGGGCGTGCAGATCGTTGCAGTCCAGACTCCTGAATACCGCGACAGAGTCGCTGCGCTCAATGCCGCAGTAATGGGCAAGGACATGGACCCTTACTACGGAGCACCGACCATCGTGCTCGTATTCGAGACACCTGAAGGCTTCACACAGGGATTCGACGGACCTGCAGTTACTACCAACATCGTAAATGCAGCATACGCAGCGGGACTCGGCTCATGCTGGATCCACAGATGCCGTCAGATGTTCGAGATGGAAGAGGGCAAAGCACTCCTCAGGGAGTGGGGACTTCCTGAGAACCTGACCGGCAGCTGCTCAGTCGCACTCGGATACGCAGACTGCGAGCAGCCGGCAGCAAAGCCTCGTAAAGAGGGCTATATCGTAAGAGTCTAGGAAATCTTTCAGAGGGGCAAACATGGATCTGAATCAATTCACATGGACAAGAGAGCCGGCTGCATATGAGATAACGGACGGCGGGATATCTGTCACCACAGCACCGCATACTGATCTGTGGCAGCGGACGTATTACCACTTCCGCAACGACAATGCGCCGGTCTTTCAGATGGAGACTGAGGAGAGGTACTTCAGCTTTATCGTGAAGACTTCATTCCGTGAGAGCCATCACAGGTTCGATCAGTGCGGCGTCGTCATGTATCTTGACAGCGATAACTGGCTGAAGGGATCGGTCGAGTATGAGAACGAAGAGTTCCAGCACCTCGGCAGCGTGGTCACCAATCACGGCTGGTCTGACTGGGCGACGACTGAGATCCCTGCGGACATAAGCGAGGTGTGGTACCGCCTGAGCAGGAGAGAAGACGACTACATGATCGAGTACTCGGAGGACGGCTGCCGCTGGAAGCAGATGAGGATTTGCCACATGCATGAGGGCGCCGGAAGGATAAGGCTTGGCATCTATGCATGCTCGCCTGAGGATTCGTCCTTTACGGCTCATTTCAGTGACATCGGGATGACGGAATGCGCATGGCAGGCCCACGACGGGCAGGCTCCTGACGAAGACGAAGATAAATAAAGAGACTAAGACAGATAATTAACTGGGGAAGGGGACACGGTAAGACTCTGATGCATGTTATTGGAATAGTTGCGAACTGCATAGTAATATTGCTTGAGGCAATAGGGCTGTCCATAAGCATAACGGACAGGCGCTGGAAGATACTGGCTTACTATACCCAGATCTCGAATATAATAACGCTGTTCTCGTCAGTGTGCCTTCTTGCACTCGGACCGGGAGAGTTTACGTGCGGGCTCAGATATCTCAGCACCTGCATGCTCACGATGACATTTCTCATCACGCTTTGCGTTCTGGTCCCGATGGGCGGCGGATTCCATAAACTGATGCTGTCCGGGAACGGACTTTATCATCACACTCTGTGCCCGGTAATATCCGTAACATCGTATATTTTCTGGGAGCAGCACAACTCAGTCATAATACTGCCGGTGCTGATAACCTTCGTGTACGGCATGACGATGATATGCCTGAACTACCTGCGCAAATTCGACGGACCGTATCCGTTTTTCAGGGTACACAAACAGAGCAGAGAGGCTACACTAATGTGGATAGCAGTGCTGGTCACCATCATCACACTGATATCCAGGGCGATAGAGCTCATAGCAAAATAGATCAATGAAGCGAGGGGAAAAATATGAACGGTATCACACTTAAGACACTTGACGTAAGACTGTCGGTATGCAAGTTGGAGGACTATTCAAAGGTGGACATATCAAAGCCATTCACATTCACAGGTACCACCGACGAGGAGCTGTCACTGGTATGTCCGGTCGAGGCAGTACCGGACAACACGACTGAACGTGACGACGGCTGGAGAGCCTTCCGCATCGTCGGGATACTGGACTTCAGCCTGATCGGCATTTTGTCCAGGATATCTGCAGTGCTCGCAGACAACGGTGTCGGCATTTTTGCCATATCCACATACAACACCGACTACATACTGACCAAAGAAGAGAACTTCGACAAGGCACTTAAAGTGCTCGCAGAAGCAGGGTATGAAATAGAGGCCTGAGCCTGTCAGACCGGTCAGCCGGTGACCGCCATCGGGGCCGGATACGAGACAAAAACACCATAAGATGATCAATACAGGAACTCCGCACTCATAATGGGTGCGGAGTTTTCACATGCCAGCGGCACCCTGCAGCACGCGCGAGAGTACAACACACTCCAATCCACAATATCTCGCGCGCGCTCAAACCCGCATTCTCATTACCTTGCGCATAACATTACCTCAATAAACTTGATCAAAGGAAACTGTTTGCAATGCCGGTCGCTCTCAGTTGAGCTCCCGGTGTCTGCTTGCCGGTCGCCCTCGCTCTGAAGCTGTCCGGGCGGGTGGAGTAGTCCCCGCCGGCCAGCGCGGGGATTCCGGAGCAGACATCTACTGGTCTGAGAACGCTGCTGAAGTGTGTGGTTGGCGTAACCATGGTCAAAATGTCTCATTCTACGCCATCAAATATATGTGAACAGGCTGGATGGAGCGGAAAAGTTGGCGTAAAAATGGGAATGGGAACTCGCGTTACGCCAACTGCAGATGCCTGACCGTGGATTATGAACCATTTTGTTGGCGTAACAGACAATAGAATAAGTCGATTTACGCCAACTCTATGGCTCAAACGGAGAGACAAGCGAGACTCTGATGGCGTATAATTGGTTCAAATGGTCTGTGTTACGCCAATCATGAGCTGTGGACCAGAGCTGGTCATATCAAGATCAAAGTCGGGAGAGGCAACACAGTAAATCAGGCCTGAAAGCTGTAAAAACAGCCAGCAAAGGAGCCGGAGAAGCAGGAGCGGAAGGACTGGAACTGAATGCACGATATATGGAACCCGTGGCACGGGTGCGTGAAATGCAGTGAAGGGTGCGAGAACTGCTATATGTACTTCCTCGACGAGATGAGGGACAAGGACGGTGCCGAGATATACCGTACCGGCAACGCCAGGTATCCTCTGTCGAAAGACAGGAAGGGCAGGTACAAGATACAGAGCGGCGAGATGATCAGCGTCTGCATGACGTCGGACTTCTTTCTTGAGGAGGCTGACGGGTGGAGGCAGGAAGCGTGGGATGCGATGCGCGAGAGGAGCGACGTCATTTTCTACCTGCTGACCAAGAGGCCGCAGAGGGTGGCGGACTGTCTGCCGCCTGACTGGGGAGACGGATGGGACAACATCTTCTTCAATGTGACCTGCGAGAATCAGAAGAGGGCGGATGAGAGGATGCCGCTCCTTCTTGAGCTGCCGTTCAAGCACAAGGGCGTGCAGGTCGCTCCGTTCATAGGTCCGGTCAGCCTGGACAAGTATCTTGCGGGCGGGCAGGTCGAAAGGGTGCTGTGCGGAGGCGAGAACTACGGCGGCAGGCGGCCTCTGGACTTCGACTGGGTGAGATCCCTGAGGGCTGAGTGCGCTGCGCACAACGTGACCTTCGTCTTCATCGAGACCGGCACGGTGTTCATCAAGGATGGCAGGAGATACGAGCTGAAGGGCAAAAGGTTGCAGGCGACCCAGGCTTTCAAATCGGGTATGTACTACGAGGGAAAGCCGATGCATTTTGACCTGGTCGACAGCTGGGGACTGCCGGTCCCGGGGGAGAGGCTGTACGTGCCGCACTTCAGGAGGCACTGTGAGGAGTGCGCGATGAAGCCTGTGTGCAACGGGTGCAGCGACTGCGGGAAGTGCGACTGAGCCGCATGCGTGCAGATCGTGAGGCGTGATCGAGCAGCATGCGTGCAGGACAGAAGGTGCGACTGAGCCGTTTTGCACGCCGTGAAAAAGTAATCGTGATGTGTGAACCTGCGA
>CACWYF010000090.1 GCA_902765035.1 uncultured Eubacteriales bacterium | reverse complement strand
AAGGGCCGGAAGGGCCGGCGGAGAGAGCCGGGTCATCATCCAGACCTACGACCCTGAGAGCGATGTCATAAGGCAGGCAGCTGCCGGAGACTACGAGGCTTTCTATGAAGCGGAATTACTTCACAGAAATATTATGAATTATCCTCCATACTCTGATATAATAGCTGTCGGCTTTGTGTCGGAGTCAGCGGATGAAGCCTCTGCATATGCCGAGGCCTTCAGAAAGAGGCTCATGGGACTGAGGTCGGCGCCGCAGGATGCGACAGTACTCAGAGTGAGGCTCGACGAGCGTAAGACTGACGGCAGATTCAGGGCGGAGTTCATCATAAAGGCGCCACCGGGAAGCCGTGCAGGATACATAAGGGAGTACATGGAATTCCGCGACCGCATGATCGAATCAAAGTCGGAATGCTTTATAGAGATCGATGTGAATCCATACTAGACTGACATCGTTCACTTATCGCAGCAGATAATACAGTTACAGATAACACTTTTAATGTTTTGCATATACTGAAAATCAGGAGAAACAGATGGCACTCAGAAATATCACAGTAAGAGGATCCGAGATCCTCACCAAGAAATGCAAGCCGATCAAGGCGATAACTCCGAGGATCCGCGAGCTGGCGGAGGACATGGTAGAGACCATGATCGCTGCTGATGGAGTAGGCATCGCTGCACCACAGGTAGGCGTTATGAAGAGATTCTTCGTTGCTATGCCTCATGTGGACTCGGAAGACGAAGCCATAAGAGAGAAGATCTACTACATGATCAACCCTGAGATCACTTACAGGGAAGGCACGCAGGAGTCCAGCGAAGGCTGCCTCTCGGTACCGGGATACATGGGCCTGGTCGACAGACCTGAGAAGATCAGGATCAAAGCGACTGACCTTGACGGAAACGAGCAGGAGTACGAGTTCGAAGGTTTTGCCGCTACAGTATTCTGCCACGAGTATGATCATCTCGAGGGCATCCTCTATTCAGACATCGCCAAGGAGATGATGACAGTGGAGGAGTACTCTGAGAGACTCGAGGCGCTCAAGGAAGAGCATGCAGAGGAGAAATAAATTGCTTAAGATAGTATTCATGGGAACGCCGGAATTCGCGGCGTGTTCCCTCAGGGCTTTAATAGATGCAGGATATGACATCCCCCTTGTCATCACTCAGCCAGACAGAAAGGGCAACAGGAATAAGATGATCCTGTCTGCCGTCAAGCAGCTTGCTGTGGAGAACGGACTTGAAGTTGCTCAGCCGCTGAGACTCAGAAAGGATGAGGAGCTGAAGGAGAGACTCAGAAGCATCGCACCTGACATGATCGTGGTTGCTGCTTTCGGCCAGATACTGCCGCGCGATGTGCTTGAGATCCCTAGGCTCGGATGCATCAACGTCCATGGCTCGCTTCTTCCTGACCTCAGGGGCGCAGCACCTATGCAGGCTGCTATCCTGAACGGGCTTGATGAGTCGGGCGTGACCATCATGAAGATGGAAGAGGGGCTCGATACGGGCGACATGATCAGCAAGGTCGCATGCGATATCCGCGGCAGGAACATCACAGAGGTGACTAAGATCCTCGCGGAGGCGGGTGCGCAGCTGCTGGTTGAGACAATTCCTCACATCGCTGACGGAACTGCTGTTTATGAAAAACAGGATGACAGCAAGTCGTCTTATGCTAAAATGATAAATAAGACAGACGGTATGACTGACTTCAGCGAGCCGGCAGAGGCCATCGAAAGGAAGATCAGGGCATACCTCGAATGGCCTGCATGCTACAGCTACCTTGACGGGCTCCAGGTGAAGTTCTACAGAGCAGAGGTTCTGGAGGGCGAGCCGGACGGAGAGCCGGGCACTGTCAGCGAAACAGGCAAGAACTATTATGTCATAAACTGCTCTGAGGGCAGGCTCAAGGTATTAGAGCAGCAGCTTCAGGGCAAAAAGCGCATGAGCGCAGGTGACTTCATGAGAGGGCACAAGCTGAGCGCCGGTGACCGTTTCACGGCTCAGCAGGATTAGGACGGTAAAGGCATTCCGGCTGCAGGCAGCGCCGGGAGTCAATTCACAGGAGGTATTGGAATGTACTACTATTATGATTATTCGTGGTTCGTACTGATCCCGGCTATGATCTTCACCTTCATCACACAGGCAAGGATCAGCAGCGCATACAGGACGTATTCACGGGTAGCCAACAGCCGCGGGATAACCGGCGGCGATGCAGCCAGAAAGATGATGGATGCCAACGGACTTAGGGATGTCCAGATCAAAATAGTAAACGGCGGCAATTCCCTTATTAACTTCTATGATCCGAAGACAAAGACCCTCAATCTTTCAAGGGAGGTATACAGCACTCCGTCGATCGCATCGATGTCCATCGCATGCCACGAGGTAGGGCACGCGATCCAGGATGCAACGCATTATGCACCTCTTTCTTTCAGGAACAACATCGTGCCTCTGGTAAATCTGACTCAGATGATGTCATGGCCTCTCATATTCTTCGGACTGATCATGTCTACCATGTCACCTTACGGCAGCATGATGTTCACGATCGGAGTAGTCTGCTTCCTGTTCGTAATACTCTTCCACCTCGTTACACTTCCGGTGGAATTCAACGCATCCAACAGAGCTCTTGAGCAGATGAGAGTTCTGGGCATGGTCAACGAAAATGACTACACAGGATCAAGAGAGGTCCTCAGAGCTGCTGCAATGACATATGTTGCTGCACTCGCTACGGCTGTCGCCAGCCTTCTCAGAATTCTTGTCCTTGCAGGAGGCAGAAGAAACTAACTGTGAGTCATTCATCGGACTGGTTGACGGCGTTTGAGGCTCTTAAAAGCGTATACTCAGACGGCGCATATTCGAATATGGCATTAAATGAAGCTATCTCTCGCCACAAAGGCTGCAGGGATAGCTTTGTTCGCAATCTGGTAAAAGGAACGATCAGGCAGACCATCACCCTTGATCACATCACCGGGATGCTTGCATCCAACGGGCTTAAGGGCATCAAAACACGGACCCTGATAATCCTCAGGATGGGACTCTACGCGATCCGCGAGATGGATTCCGTCCCGGATCACGCCGCAGTCAATGAAGCAGTGGCACTTGCGCGCAAAACAGCCCGCGGAACTGACAGGTTCATCAACGCGGTCCTGAGGTCATATATCCGCAGAAGAGATGAGTTCGAGCCTGAATTTATAAAAGGCATAGGGGACCCGGTGAAGAGGCTGTCTGTACAGTACTCGATGCCGGAGGACCTCGTTTCACTCATCACTTCGCAGTATGGCGAGGAGGCCGAAAGCATCCTTCGCGGACTGAATGAGCCTCCCGAAGTGATACTGAGAGTCAACACTCTGAAGACGACCAAGGAGCAGCTTATAGCTGACCTCGCCGGAGCAAGCATAAAAGCAGAAGATGCTATCGACGGTGAGATGCTCACTGAAGAAGGAAAGCTTTCTGATGCTGACAGACAGCACATCGGAGCCGGTGAGCTGCATCCTGAGGAGGGATATGTGCGAGGCGCCGCAGTGAAGGCCTCGGGAAGAGGCATCATCGAGTCTGACCTGTACAGGAAAGGGCATTTCACGGTGCAGAGCCTGTCATCCATGCTTGCGGTAAGTGCTCTGGCACCTGAGCCGGGCAGCAAGGTACTTGACATGTGTGCGGCGCCGGGCGGCAAGTCCACGATGATGGCTGAGATGATGGGCAATGAGGGCTCGGTCACAGCCTGCGATATCCATGAGCACAGACTTGAGCTCATCAAGGCTTCGGCCGCAAGGACGGGCACGGATATCATTGAGACACGACTCATGGACGGTACACAGTATGACAGCAGCCTTGAAGGGCAGTTCGATTATGTGCTTGCCGATGTTCCGTGTTCCGGGCTCGGAGTGATGAGCACCAAGCCTGAGATCAGGCTCAGGACGGATGTCAGTGAATATGCAGGCCTTACGGATACTCAACTTGAGATTCTTAAGAACGCATTCAGATATACCCGTCCCGGAGGGCGGATATGCTACTCGACCTGCACTCTCAACAGGGACGAGAATGAGGGTGTTGTCAGGCGTTTTATGGACAGAAGGGCTTCGTGTGAACAGGAAGAAGACTCTCACGGTGCATGGGACCTTGCTCGAAACAATGAAAGCGGTTTTGCCCGTATTGTTGAAATGCGCACGATTTTGCCCTATAATAACGTGATAGGTTTTTATTACTGTATAATAGAGAAGAGTTTTTGATTCTCTGAATGCAGTAGGAACATACAAAATACAACAACGGAGAAGGGATCATATGAGAATTGGTTATATGACTGACGGCGGACGGAGGAGACCTACCAACGAAGACGCTGTCAAGGTGATGGAGGATGTGAATTTCTACATGCTTGCTGACGGAGTCGGCGGCAACAGATCCGGTGAGATCGCAAGCCAGTCCGCACTGGATGCACTTGAGAAATTCATCAGACACAATCCTCCTGAATGGCTTGACGGACGCGATGAGATCTTCAGATATCTCAGAGCCGCGGTCAGATACGTCAATCAGTTCATCATCAGACTGTCCGAGTCCAAGCCGCAGTACAGCGGAATGGCTACAACACTTGCTTTTGCGTACATCAGAGACGGCGAGATGTATGTTGCCAACGTAGGGGACAGCAGGGTGTATCTGATTCATGACGGACTCATACAGCAGATAACGGACGATCACACATACGTGAATGATCTTGTAAAGATGGGGGCTATTTCAAGAGATGAAGCTCATCACCACGCCAGGAAGAACGTTATCACCAGAGCAATAGGGGCTAATGCCAACAATGAGCCTGACTGCTTCAGTGTGCCGGTCAACAGCGGAGACAGAGTTCTGCTCTGCAGCGACGGGTTATATGATGAAGTCGACGACGAGACTATCCTGCATACCGTAGGAAGATTCGACGACATGATGATATGCGCCGAGGATCTTGTCTCGCTGGCTAATGACAATGGGGGTAACGATAATATCTCTGTTATATGCATTAATTTAGCGGAGGATTGATCAAATGAGCAGCAGATTACTTTCAGGCCGGTACGAGCTGCTTGAGAAGATCGGTGACGGTGGTATGGCTGTCGTTTACAAGGGTAAAGACAGACTTCTCAACAGATTCATCGCGATCAAGATACTCAGACCGGAATTTACCAAAGACGCTACGTTCGTCGAGAACTTCAAAAGAGAATCTCAGGCGGCCGCAGGTCTTACACATCCTAATATAGTAGGCGTATATGACGTAGGCAGAGAGGGCAACATCAACTATATTGTTATGGAGCTCATCGAGGGCCGCACTCTCAACGACATCATCGAAGACGAAGCGCCTATGGATTACAAGAAGGTGATCGACATCAGCAAGCAGGTTGCTTCTGCTCTTAAGGTCGCTCACAAGAACAAGATAATCCACAGAGACGTCAAGCCGCACAACATAATGATCACCAACGACGGCATAGTCAAGCTGGCTGACTTCGGTATCGCAAGGGCTGTCAATGATGCAACTCTTTCCACAGGCAGCAAGATCGTCGGATCCGTCCACTACTTCTCGCCTGAACAGGCCAGAGGCAACTATGTGGATGAGAGATCGGACATCTATTCGCTCGGTATCGTTATGTATGAGATGCTGACGGGCAGAGTTCCGTTTGACGGAGAGAACCCTGTAACAGTAGCTCTCAAGCACATCAACGAGGAGATTACTCCTCCGAGTGACGAGCTTGTAGCGGGGATCCCGCCTGCACTCGAGAGATGCGTCATGAAGGCTACCAGCAAGTATCAGACCAACAGATACTCAAGTGCCGAGGAACTGATCGAGGAACTCGACAACATCTCGTTCGTTACAGATGTGGCCGGAACGTCAGTTTTCGCTTCCAGCGATGTGATCGAGAAGAACAGAAAGCGCATGGCTGCTGAGGCTGCTGAAGAAGAAGCAGCTGAAGTCAAGAGGAAAAAGAAGAAGAAAAAAGGCAAAAGAAATGCGATCATCGCAGCTGTCATCATTCTCCTTCTCGCAGCAGGCGGCTGGTTCGCAGCATGGAAGATGGGCGTTTTCTCATCGACCAAGCCGGCACCTGAACTCAGAGGCCTCTCGTTTGATGAAGCCAAGGCAAAGGCCGAAGAGGAAGGCTTCAGCATCAAGAAGGGCAAAGACATTTATTCCAATGACTATCCTGAAGGCAAGGTTTGCACTCAGGACCCTGAGCCGGGACAGGAAGCTCCTAAGGAGGGTACCATCACTGTACACATCTCCAAGGGCAGCAAGGAAGGCGTCGTACCGAATGTCGTGGGCATGAAACAGGAGGATGTCGAAGAGTATCTCAAGGAATACGGCTACGTTCTTGGTAATGTCAAGATGGTCACAGACCCTGCTGAAGAAGGCACGGTTCTTGCTCAGGATCCGGAAAGAGGCACTCCTCTCGACAAGGAGAGCAAGATAAACATCGAGGTTTCTGACGGTAAGGGAACCGAGAAGGGAACAGTTCCTTCAGTCACTGGTCTCTCCCTTGAAGAGGCGAAGACCCGCATCAAGGAAGAGGGCTTCAGAGTCGGAAGGGTCGACTACGACTGGGACAACTCCATAGACAAGGGATACGTTATCTATCAGCAGTATCAGGCTAATTCGCTCCTGGACAAGGGCACAAGCATAGACATCCAGGTCAGCTCGGGCCCTGAACCTGCACCTGTAACACCGGAAGAAACGGAAACAGAAGAACCTGCAGATAATCAGTCTGAAGAGAAGCCGGCTGAGACTCCTGAAGGGTAACGGAACTGAATCTTTATGATCGGAAGAGTCATTAAAGGAATCGGAGGTTTCTACTTTGTCCATGACGGCGAGAAGGCTGTCATGGGCAAAGCCAGAGGCAACCTCAAGAGAAATAAAGAACTCATTTACGTCGGTGATATCGTAGAATTTGAGATCGACAAGCACGATTGCGACAATGAATGCGTTATCAACCGGGTCGTAGAGAGACGCAATTTCATGACAAGACCACCCGTATCGAACCTCGATATGCTGGTGGTCGTGTTTTCAGTTAAAGAACCTGACGTGAATTACCCTGTTATAGACAAGCTTCTCGCAGGCTGTGAACTTAAAGGCATCACTCCGGCTGTATGCATAACCAAGAAAGATCTTGTCAGTACGGAGGAACTCGAGGCCGCAATGGCGATATACGGGGATATTTATCCTGTGGTCGCTGTAAACGGCAATACGGGCGAAGGGCTTGAAGCTCTGAGAGAGATAATCAAAGGAAGGAACGTTGCACTTGCAGGACCTTCGGGTGTCGGCAAATCGACACTTACCAATCTGCTGCACGGTGATGTGGATGAGACATCTGATGACGCTGCAGACACCGGC
>CACWYF010000089.1 GCA_902765035.1 uncultured Eubacteriales bacterium | reverse complement strand
GTGTTCCGGTTCCTGAAATCCGACCATTCGCTGATCCGCAATAAGCGAAGGTTCTTCGCTTTGCTTGCGCTGCTGGCATTCGCCGTGATTCTGATCATCGACGTCATTCCGGCGAAGGACGTGTTCCACAGCAATTTCGATGTACAGGGAACCGAGGAACCGGTTCCCGTCTGGCAACGGTTCCTTAACGCCTGGATCCTATTGCCGTCTGAAACGCTATTCACGTCAATCCTGACAAACTCATCCTTCAACTTCGTGACGCTCTCATGGGATCAAGTTCTTGAGGCGGGACTGTTCTCCGGGCTGATGTGGGCGTTCCTCATTCAGATTAGCCGACGCAGGAGCAATGCGACACTACTGCTGACCACGTATTTGGCGATGAGCATCGTGTTCACACCGTTCGAGCTCGTCTCGGTGACAGGTGCGGTACTCATCGCGAACCGCGTTGCTTCAGACGGTGAGTCGAACTGGCTCGAAGGACTGCAGCTTGTGACGGTATACATCATGATTGGCGCAGCTTTCTTCTTCGTGTGACAGGAAGGATCCCGGCAGCACTGTGTGCGGCTGCCGGCCGGTATAACTAATAATGGAATCTAAGGCGCGGCCATGGTGTCGCGCTATTTTAGTGTCTTCATTTTGCACCACGATTATTATATAATCTACTATGTATGATTATGTTACCAATTAGCCGCTCCGGGCGGCGGATATGATTATAAAAGGAACAGATTATGGACAAGAATTTCATCAAGGTAGACAAATGGGGAGAGTGTCTGTGGGGCATTGACGAGACCGGCAGACTCTTCATCAACGGAGGGCAGGCCGAGAGCGTGGATGACAGCGGTATTCCATGGGAAAACTACCGCACACTCATCGCTGAAGCAGCAGTCATCGGTGAAGTGACGTTCCCTGAAGGGGCATCGCTTGCCGGACTCTTTAAGGGCTGCAAGGGACTCGAGGCAGCAGACCTAAGCGGTTTCAATACAGCAGGCGTAACTGACATGCGCTCGATGTTCGAAGGCTGCACCAGACTGAGAGAGCTGGATATATCCTCCTTCGACACGACCGGATGCTCAGACATGAACAGAATGTTCGCAAAGTGCGCAAGACTTACGGACATCCTGCTCGGACCTGAATTCAGCCTGAACGGAGACGGAACGACTTCATGCGACAGACTCGCAGTCAAGGAAGCCGGCAAGTACAGAAGGGCAAGAGTCATCTCCGCAGAGGGCTGCCTGGTCATCTATCATGAAAATGCAGGCAGGGATATCTCAACTGAGAGGAAGACAGTCCCTGATTTCAGATACCTGATCGAGGATCCGATGTATGCGTCGCCTGGTGAAAAGTTCATCTTCATCGGATGGAACACCGAGGCTGACGGTTCGGGCACCATGCTCCAGCCAGGCCAGGAGATCAATAATGTCGATGAGGATCTCAACCTGTATGCCGTATGGGCGAGCGCACCTGAGATCGGAGAGGTGCGTCCTGTTGATGAGTTCACCTTCGGACAGCCGATACCTTTCGAACTGCCTGAGATCGTTTCTGCCGGAGACCCTAATGTAACCGGCTACCTTGAGGTCAGCCCGAACGGAGAAGAGGGCACATGGCAGGCGATAGACCACAACACGATCCTGCCTGTAAAATGCAACGGCTGGCTTGTAAGACTCTGCGCTTCCAACAGTGTAGGCAAAACGGTTTCGAATGCCGTTGAGCTGAGGATCAAGAAGGCCGCCAAGGATATGTCAGGCGTACGCTGGGCTGAAGACAGCAACATGACATATGACGGCACACCTAAGCACGTATGGATCGAAGGTCTCCCGGTCGGAGTGCATGCTGAGTACGAAGGCAACACCGCGACTGAGGCGGGCACCTATGTTGCGACCGTAAACCTTGATTTTGACGAAGACAATTTCAGCGAACCTTCGATCATGAAGGAATATGAGTGGTCTGTCAGAAAGGCTTCATATGACATGTCGCAGGTACACTGGGACTATGAGGATGCCTTTACCTATGACGGCACCGAAAGAAGCGTTGAACTCACAGGACTCCCTGAGGGCGTTACAGCGACATATGAAAACAACAGAGCTGCAAGAGCCGGAATCTATACCGCAACGGCAACTCTCCATTACGATGAGACCAACTACGAAAAGCCTGCGGACATAGTTCCGTGCGTATGGGAGATAGAGAGAGCGGTGATCGATCCGCTGACACTGGAGTGGTCTGACTATGGCAAGTTCGTATATGACGGACAGCCAAAGTCCGTACGCATCCTCAACCTTCCGGATGATGCGGAGATCGACTATGACGGAGCCGAGGAGACACCGGCCGGCAAATACCTTGCGAGAGGAACATTCACCGGAAACTACAGAGCTTCCGGTCCTGTGGAGTATGAGTGGGAGATCACCAAGGCTTCATATGACATGGGAGCCGTAAGATGGGGCTATGACAAGCCTTTCGATTTTGACCGCGAGACACACGAAGTCACCCTGGAAGGAGTTCCGGAAGAGCTCGGAGTAAAATACCGCAATCAGGTCGGCATCGCTGCCGGTGACTACAAGGCAGTTGCGATGTTCATCAACCCGGATACTCACAACTACTTCACTCCGGAAGACATGACTCTTAACTGGAATATCAAAAAGAGAGTCATAGATATGTCCGGCGTAAAGTGGAACTATCAGGGACCTTTCACATACGACGGTGAGACCAAGAGCGTCGAGCTGACCGGAGTGCCTGAAGGCATTCACGTTGACTATGAGAATGCAAGCGGATTCAACGCCGGAGTATATAACGCACACGCTGTCCTTGAGTATGATTCGGACAACATGTACGCTCTGCAGCCTGCTGACTGCCAGTGGAAGATCAACAAAGACAGATTCGACATCTCCGGAGTGCACTGGGATTACAGCGAAGCTTTCACATATGACGGAAGAGAGCACGGAGTATATCTCGAGGGACTCCCTGAAGGCATCAATGTTGAGTATTCAGACAATATCAAGATAGACGCAGGCAAGTATGTAGCTACGGCAGCGCTCAGCCCGAGCGATCCTATGAACTATGAGACACCTGAGGTCAACGGCTGCACATGGGCCATCAATAAGGCACAGATAGAGAAGCCGGGTCTTGAGTGGACAGACTGCAGCGGTTTTGTCTTCGACGGAACCGACAAGATCGTAGAGATCACGAGTGACATCGGAGATGATGTTACTGTTGAGTACGCATTCAATAAGTACCACAATGCCGGCAGATACTATGCCAAGGCACTGTTCACGGCTGTCGATGACAGCAACTACCTGCCGCCGAAGCCGATGGGATATTCGTGGAGCATCAGCAAGGCAGACCCTGACATCACAGGCGCAGTGTGGGATTACACATCGCCGTTTACATACGATGGCAGCAGGAAGAGCGTAAGACTTTCAGGCGTGCCGGAAGGTGTAAGGGTAAGCTATACCAATGCCAGCGCTACGGATGCGGGTGATTACACAGCTATCGCCAGATTCACAGTAAGCGACACTGCCAACTACAATACGAGCATTCCTGACATGACACTCGACTGGAGCATCGAGAAGGCCGAGTACGATCTCAGAAATGCAAAATGGCAGGAGGAGAGAAAGTTCACATACGACGGCTATGAGAAGGAGGTCGTTATCAACGGACTTCCGGACGGCCTTGAACCTGTATACAGCGGAAACACTGCAGCAAATGCAGGCGTTTACATGGCTGAGGCAGCGTTCGCATTTGATGAGAAGAATTATGAGAGACCTGAGTTCCGCGAATGCACCTGGGAGATAGACAAGGCACCGGTAGATATATCCGGGATCAGCTGGTCTTATGAGAAGCCGTTCACATATGACGGATCCGAGAAGACTGTCTATGCTGTCGACATTCCTGAAGGCTGCTACGCTGTATACGGAAACACAAGAGCATCACAGGCCGGAACATATGTCGGAACTGCAGAGATAAGACCTGAAGATACTGCCAACTACACTCCGGTCAAGCTCGGCAATGTCACCTGGAGAATAGAGAAGGGTGACTACGATATGAGCCACGCATACTGGGATTACGACAGGCCGTTTACATATGACGGAACTGAACATAAGGTCGTGATCAAAGGCCTGCCTGAGGGTGTAACACCTACATACAGAAACAACGAAGCGGCTGATGCCGGCACATATGATGCATCAGTAACGTTCAGAGGCGCAGATGAAAGGAACTACAAAGTTCCTTCCTTCGCAAACTGTGAGTGGACTGTAAAGAAGGCAGATTTTGACATGTCATCCGTCCAGTGGAAGAGGGCGTACGTGCAGTATACTCGGGTAACGCTGCAGCAGCGACAGGCTTCTATGAAGCAACAGCTGACCTGATCCCGTTTGATCAGAGCAACTACAACAAGCCGTATGTAGACAGCTGCAAGTGGCGCATCATCAAGGCAGACTACGAGATGGGCGCTGTAAAGTGGGATTACACTGATGCCAAGGTATATAACGGAAGAGTCCAGAGCGTAATGCTCGAGCAGCTTCCTAACGGAGTCAGCGCCGACTACAGGAACAACGAGGCGACCGATGCGGGCAAGTATACCGCAAGGGCCATCCTCAGAGTATCCGATGAGGCCAATTACAATACACCGACCGTAGCAGACTGCGACTGGGAGATCATCAGAGCAGACTACGATATGAGCGGAGCTGAGTGGGATTACCAGCCTGATTCATTCACATACGATGGAGAGAGAAAGAGCATCGAGCTCTTCAACCTCCCTGAGAATGTCACGGCTACATATGAGGGCAACAGCGGATTCCTTGCAGGAGACTATGTTGCCACAGCTTCATTCAGAACATCAGACGGCAACTTCAATGCTCCAGAGACTGTCACTTTCCCATGGAACATCGGCAAGGCAGAGTATGACATGTCCGGAGTGAAGTGGGACTACAGCGGAGAGTTCGTATATGACGGAACACCTAAGAGAGTTGATCTTACAGGCGTACCTGAGGGACTCAGTGTGGAGTACGAAGACAACTCGGCAACAGATGCAGGAACCTACATCGCTGTTGCCAGATTCAGGACCAACACGGGCAACTACAGCACTCCTGATCCTATGAGCTGCACATGGACCATAAACAAGGCTGATCCGGATATCCGCAGACTCAGATGGGACTACTCACAGCCGTTCACCTATGACGGAAGCGAGATGAAGGTAGAGCTCGCAGGCATTCCTGAGACAATCACGGCTGAATACTACGGCAACACAGGAACTGAAGTAGGACACTATTCAGCACATGCGACTCTCAGGTCGGTCAATCCTGAGAACTATAACGATCCGGCCATCGCTGACTGCGACTGGGAGATCGTCAAGGCAGAGTATGACATGTCCGATGCAAGATGGACCGGCGATATGAGATATGTCTATGACGGTACAGAGAAGTCTATCTCTCTCACAGGACTGCCTGATGGTGTCCTGCCGATATACGACGGCAATACTGCAACAGAGGCAGGCGAATATACCGCTTCTGCAGACCTCATATACGATGAGCACAACTACATCCAGCCGCATATCGGAACTATGGACTGGAGGATCGACAAGGCCGTATACGACATGTCCGGAGTTTCATGGGATTACGAGGACAGCTTTACATATAACGGCGAGGAGAGATCGGTCGCCCTCAAGGGACTGCCGGCAGGCGTAACAGCAGCCTACACGGGCAACACAGGTATCAATGCCGGTGAGTATGAAGCTTCTGCAGAGCTCAGCTATGATGAGAGGAACTACTTCAGGCCTGAATTCGGACCTGTAAGATGGCGCATAGGAATGGCGGATGCACCTGTGGATATAAGCGGTATCAGCTGGAACTATGAAGGACCGTTCGTATATGACGGAACACCTAAGGGCGTAGCGCTCACGGAGAGAGCTAAGGAACAGGGATTCCTTGAGAGACTGCGCGGAGTCGCACCTGAGATGGAGCTTGTAGGCGTACCTGAGGGATTCGAGGTAGTATACGAGGACAATACAGCGACGGATGCAGGCGTATACTACGCCAAGGCAAAACTCGTAAATCCTGCTGACACCAACTACAGAGAGGTCGTCCTGCCTGAGTGCAGATGGGAGATCTCCAAGGCGGGCATAGACATGTCGGGCGTTCACTGGGATTATGAGAGCCCGTTCGTATATGACGGCGAGGAGAAGAGCGTTCAGCTCGCAGGACTCCCTGAAAATGTCACAGTAATCTATAAGGGAAGTACTGCGACAGGCGCCGGCGAATATGAGGCCATGGCTGAGATCGAAGCGGCTGATCCTGTAAACTTCGAGACACCTGAACCTGTCAGAGGATGCTGGTGGCAGATCCTCAAGGCGAAGTATGACATGTCAGGAGTAGAATGGGCGTACAGCGATGACATCATCTACAACGGTGAGGAGAAGACCGTGAAGCTCACAGGTCTGCCGGACGGCGTCACTGTACAGGGATACAGAGGCAACACCGCGATCGATGCAGGTACATACATGGCTGAAGCGATCCTCGACTACAGCAACAAGGATAACTACGAGGAGCCTACTGTAGCAAGCCTGAAGTGGAGGATCCAGAAGAAGAAGATCAACACATCCGCTGTAAGATGGGATTATGACCCGAGCACGCTGTTCGTATATGATGAGCAGCCTAAGAAGGTAAGCCTTATCGGGCTGCCTAATGATGCTGAAGTCGTATACATCGACAATGTCAAGATCAATGCCGGCACATACACCGCAAGAGCCAGACTTACATACGATACAAGAAACTGCGAGGCTGACGAGATCGCTGATCTCAAGTGGAAGATCGAGAAAGCGAACTATGATACCGAGCATGTTCACTGGAGCTATGACAAGCCTTTCGTCTACGATGCATATGAGAAGAGCATCGTACTGAGAAATGTTCCTAAGTCGATCGATGTCAGATACAGGGACAACAAGGCTATTGCCGTCGGAACATACACGGCCAAGGCTTACCTGACATACGACAGTGAGAACTACAATGCACCTGAGATCGATACGACCATCGACTGGGCTATCGTTTCGGGCAGAAATGAAGAGTAAACCAATTATATGAACAGTTATCTTATAGCTATTATCGCGCTGGTCCTGTGCTCGACTTTCTTCTCGGGCACAGAGACCGCGTTCTCCTCGGTCAACAAGATCAAAATGAAGAATCTTGCTGCCGAGGACAACAAGAGGGCGGCGACTGTCCTCGACCTGACGGAGAATTTTGACAAGCTGATCACAACGATCCTTGTCGGAAACACTATCGCCAACATAGCCATGACGACTGTGGCGACCGTATACGGGATACAGACATGGGGGGCAAGAATAGGACCTACACTCGCTACAGTAATGGTCACTATCCTTGTACTGGTACTGGGAGAGATT
The DNA here is from genome assembly GCA_902765035.1 of uncultured Eubacteriales bacterium. GTDB lineage: Bacteria > Bacillota > Clostridia > Peptostreptococcales > Anaerovoracaceae > Crickella. The sequence goes on along the minus strand of CACWYF010000089.1, from coordinate 2,654 downwards.
TCACCTAAGATCATCGCAAGAGAGTACGCGGAAGAGGTGGCGCTGTTCCTTGCGCCTTTTGTCAAGGCTCTCATCATCATAATGACGCCGCTGACATTCATCTTCATGGGCCTCAAGGTCCTGCTCAAGAAGATAGTCGGAAAGAACACCGAGCCGGAGTTCTCAGAGGATGAGCTTCTGACAATTGTTGAAGAGGCTGAGGCAGGCGGTGCTATCGGTGAGGAACAGAGCGAGCTCATTGCCAACGCGATAGAATTCAATGATGTCGAGGCAATGGACATTCTCACGCCGAGAGTTGACATAGTCGCAATAGAAAAGGGAACGCCGGTCGCTGAGATCAAGCAGGTATTCAGGGAGTCCGGACTCTCCAGGCTTCCTGTATACGAAGATGACCTCGACAACATCATCGGAGTTCTCAACCAGAAAGACTTCTACAATAATAACGTAAAGAACATCAAGGACACTGAGAAGTTCATAAAGCCGGTAGCATATGTCGCAGAGACGATCAAGGCGGCTGTCCTGCTCAAGAAGATGCAGGCCAAGAAGACGCATATCGCGATCGTCGTTGATGAATACGGCGGAACGACCGGTCTTGTTACACTTGAAGACATCATCGAGGAGATCGTCGGTGATATCTATGACGAGCACGACACCGTAGCATCCAAGGAAGTGAGACCTGCAGGGGACAACACTTACCTTGTTGCCGGCAATGCCGATCTTGAGGACTTCTTCGAGCTCTTTGATGAAGAGATAGAGGCCGATGCCAATACGGTCAACGGCTGGGTCATGATCGAGCTCGACAGGCTGCCTAAGGAAGGCGATGAATTCGACTACGAGTCAAAGCACAAGGTCTTCCATGTGAGAGTCACCAAGGCAGATGCGAGAAGAGCTCTCATGACAAGAATATCCGTGGAGGACAAGGTCGAAGAGGATAATTAACAGGGGCAAAAGGCAACTGGATATAAAAAATTTGCCACATAATGCAGCCTGCATGAAATATTTAAGAAAGGGAAGTTATAACTATGGGCTTAATGGAAAAAATCTTTGGCGACCTTAATGCCAAAGAGGTGAAGAAGATAGAGAAGATAGTCGACCGCATCGAGGCCTATGATGAAGAGATGCAGGCGCTGTCCGATGATGAGCTGAGAGGCAAGACGCAGGAGTTCAGAGACAGGCTTGCTGATGGCGAGACTCTCGATGACATCCTTCCTGAAGCTTTTGCGGTATGCCGTGAAGGCGCATGGAGAAGCCTCGGGATGAAGCACTTCAGAGTACAGCTCATCGGCGGTGTCGTTCTGCATCAGGGACGTATTGCCGAGATGAAGACAGGTGAAGGTAAGACTCTTGTAGCTACTCTTGCCGCATACCTGAATGCTCTTGAGGGCAAGGGCGTTCACGTAGTAACTGTCAACGACTATCTGGCAAAGCGTGACGCTGAGTGGATGGGCAAGCTGTATACCTTCCTCGGGCTCAGGGTCGGATGCGTAATACACGCTGTCGAAGGACCTGCGCGCCACGAGCAGTACATGGCCGACATCACGTACGGTACGAACAACGAATTCGGTTTTGACTACCTTCGTGACAACATGGTCACCTACAAGGAGCAGCTGACACAGAGAGAACTCAATTACGCTATCGTCGACGAGGTCGACTCGATCCTCATCGATGAGGCCAGAACACCGCTCATCATTTCCGGAAGAGGCGTTGATTCCAGCTCGATGTACAGGAACGCGAATTCTTTCGTAAAGACACTCGTTGAGGACAAGGAAGACGCTCCGGGAGACTACAAGATCGACGAGAAGGACAACCAGATCGCTCTTACCGATCAGGGTGTCAAGATCTGCGAGGAGTATTTCGGCGTAGACAACTTCTCCGATCCTGACAACATGGAGCTCAACCACTACGTTCAGCAGGCTTTGCGTGCCAACTACCTCATGAAGAGGGACGTTGACTACATAGTCAAGGACGGTGAGATCCTGATCGTAGATGAGTTCACGGGACGTCTGATGTACGGAAGAAGATTCTCCAACGGACTTCACCAGGCTATCGAGGCCAAGGAAGGCGTCAAGGTAAGATCCGAGTCCAAGACTCTCGCTACCATCACACTGCAGAACTACTTCAGAATGTATCAGAAGCTTGCAGGTATGACAGGTACTGCCAAGACAGAGGAAGACGAGTTCAGGGACATCTACAACATGGACGTTGTCGTCATCCCTACCAACAAGCCTGTGATCAGAGAGGATATGCAGGATTCTGTATATGCTCATCAGAGAGGCAAGTACAAAGCGATCGTAGACAAGGTCGTCGCTGCTCACGAGACCGGACAGCCGGTGCTGGTCGGTACCATCTCGATCGAGATATCCGAGCTCATCAGCAACATGCTGAAGAAGAGAGGCGTCAAGCATAACGTGCTGAACGCCAAGCACCATGAGCAGGAAGCTGAGATCGTCGCTGAGGCAGGCCGTCTCGGTGCCGTCACCATCGCTACCAACATGGCCGGCCGTGGTACGGATATCATCCTGGGCGGTAACCCGGACTTTGAGGCAAGGCGCCAGATGAGAAGGGAAGAGTATACGCCTGAGCAGATCGCTTTTGCTACCGGATTCGAGAAGTCGGATGATCCTGACATGATCGTTGCAAGACAGAGATACAAC
>CACWYF010000088.1 GCA_902765035.1 uncultured Eubacteriales bacterium | reverse complement strand
GCAGATATTCACGATCTTCAGCTACAGAAAAGACAGAAGAGAAGCTCACGCTTCGACAGGCGATGGAGCTGCTCCACAGAGGAAACGCAGCATCCTGTTCAGAAAGGAGCGTGACTGATATGAAGAAAAGATTCATAGTTCTGACAATGCTTCTTTCGATGCTGATGATTCTGTCCAGCTTTAGCAGCGTATTCGCAGCTGAAGGAGATGAAGGTGATGCACAAAAGAAATATAACTATACAATTACTGTATATTCCGGCAGGCACGGTCACTTCACAGATGGCTCTAAAGTTAAAGAAATAACTGCCAAGGCTGGTGAAGAAGTCAACATCAACTATGACGTCGTACTAAATAACAACGAAGAAGATCAGAAGTACTATGTACGCGGCTTCCGTGAGACCGGTCATGATAATGATGAACAGATGTCAGCTCTTGCATTCAAGGCTGATGAAGATGCGTCATACGAAGTGGCTTATGGTATTAAGGGCGGTATGGTCAAGTACACTGTAATGTATGTTGATGCTCAAGGTGATGAGCTCGTTAATTCCAATGAGTACTACGGAATGGTTGGCGACAAGCCTGTAGTATCTTATCACTACATTGATGGATACCAGCCTAATGCCTACAACCTGACGAAGAGGCTTGTAGCAGATGAGAGCAAGAATGTTTTTGCCTTCTCGTATCTGCCACTTCCTGAAGGCGCTGAACCAACAGCTGATAATACTGCAGGCAACAACGGACAGGCAGGCGCAAGGAATGCGGCTAACGGCCAGAACAATGCCAACGCCAACGCCAATGCAAATGGCAATGCAGCAGCCAATGATGCGAATGCAAACGGACCGGCTACCATCATAGACCTCGATGATAACGCGACACCGCAGGCTGAGAATGCAGGCGGCGGTACAACGGATATCGCAGATTCCGATGCTCCTAAAGCAGGACTCAATCCGTTAACTATCGGCGGAATCATCGCTCTGATAGCAGCGATTGTTGCAGCAATAGCAGCAGCTGTCATCAGACGTCGCAACTCGGAATATGAGGACGATGATGAGGAGGAGAACTACAACCGCAGTAAGAGCATTTATTCAGATCAGGAGTAGACAGCGGAATGAAATGAATCCATTTCATGATTGCTACATCAGCGACTGCTATATCTGATCAATTTAAGAAGAACCGGGTCCTGTCTGGATCCGGCTCTTTGCTTATTGGACACTGCTGAGGTGATATAGCGGGCTGCTCGTGTTAAACTTAGATATAAAAACAGACCTTTTGGATACAAAGTGGAAATACAATGAAAAGAAAACGTGTTTTGCTGATCATCACATCACTCATCCTGACGATGTCACTTGTCCTGTCCGGCTGCGGTATGAAGGAAGACGGAGAAGAGCAGCTGAAGGAGAACTCTGTCACTGAAAGTACGGAGCCGACAGAAGATGAAAGTGCCGCTTCAGATAATGAGGAGGGTACACCTTTTAATGAACATGGGACACTCTCTGTGAACGTGACTGATCTTGTGGATTCCGGGGGCAATAAGATCCAGCTGAAAGGCATGTCCACGCACGGTCTTGCATGGTTTCCTGAGTATGTGAATAAGGATACTTTCGAATGGCTGAGAGATGACTGGAAAGCCAACTGCATCAGACTGGCCATGTATACTGACGAAAACGGCGGATACTGCAGCGGCGGTGATCAGGAACAACTTAAGTCAAAGGTCAGAGAAGGTGTGGACATAGCGACCGGGCTCGGAATGTATGTGATCATCGACTGGCATGTTCTCAGCGATCAGGACCCGAATAAGTATAAGGATCAGGCAAAATCTTTCTTCGATGAGATGTCTGAGTCATATGGAGAGCAGGGGAATGTCCTGTATGAGATCTGTAACGAGCCGAACGGCTCCGCGACATGGGAGAGTGTTACGGCTTATGCGAATGAGGTGATACCTGTTATAAGAGCCAACGATCCTGACAGCGTCATACTTGTCGGTACTCCGACCTGGAGCCAGGATATAGATAAGGCTGCGGCTGCACCTCTGCCTTTCGACAACGTGATGTACACTTTGCACTTCTATGCTGCGACTCATACTGACTGGCTCCGTGACAGGATGGAGCAGTGCATCAGTAACGGACTTCCTGTATTCGTCAGCGAATTCGGCATATGCGATGCTTCAGGAAACGGAAGTGTGGATATCGGACAGGCCGACCAGTGGAAAGAGCTTATAAATAAGTATAATGTCAGCTATATGTGCTGGAATCTGTCGAACAAGGACGAGTCAAGCGCTGTAATAAAGGCAGGCTGTAATGAGCTTTCCGGGTGGTCTGATGACGAACTCAGCGATGAGGGGAAATGGGTAAGAGGCTGGATGAGAGTGGACACGCAGTAAGAATAGCGTTACAATCAATGAGGGACCGGGGATTTTTTGTCTGATCCGGTCTCTTATTATTGTAATGAAAGGATATAGCTATGGAAAAGAAAGTAAGTGTAGAGATTTCAGCAAGACATGTCCATCTTCCGGAGGACGTTTATAAAAAGCTTTTCGGTGAGGATGCAGAGATGACTTCGGTCAAGAATCTTACCGGCGGCGGGGCATTTGTAGATGCGAGAAGAGTTACTCTTGTCGGGCCTAAGAGCGAGATGCAGAGAGTCGCTATTCTCGGACCTTACAGACCTACTCAGATAGAGCTCTCCAAGACAGATGCACGTAAGCTCGGAGTCGAGCCTCCGATCCGCATCTCGGGAGATACCAAGGGCAGTGCGCCGATCAAAATCATAGGAGACTGCGGTGAATACGAAGCAGAGGAAGGTGCTATCATCGCCAAGAGGCACATCCATGTATGCGAGAGAGAAGCAGCAGAATGGGGAGTAAAGAAGAACGACATCGTCAAGGTAAGCATCAGGACAGCTGAGCGCTCACTTGTATTCGATGACGTAGTCATCCGCACCAACCCTGAAGAGTCCCTTGCTATCATGCACATAGATACAGACGAAGGCAATGCAGCCGGCATGGACGGCACGACCGACGGATTCGTAGTTGAATAGTGTCAGCAGGGACGGTCCTTTTTGACACATTAGTCCGCATACCACATGAGCATCAGCGTGGTCAGCTGGCCGTATGTCTGTATGCCTTCCTTCTGACCGTTGGACCTGAGGTAAGCATCATTCACACGGTCCTGGACTTCCGATGCACGTGTCTCATGTGACTGCCAGAACTCACGGTTTTCATCAAGCTCTCTGATAACATCATCAGGGAGCTTTTTGCGTAGTTCGGAATACTTGTCCGGGTCGATGCTGTAGAGTGAATTGCCGGCGTAGATCCAGGCGATGATCCAGCCGCTTCTGTTGAAGGCAGGATCATCAGAATTGATGCATGCAAGCCAGCCTATATAATTGGCCTCGCCTTCATTCATGAATCCCTTCAGATGGGATAATTCGTGGCATGAGGTGAATGGTTTCTCAAGACCGGTCATCTCACCATTTACGTTGGCTTCGACCGTGAAAGGCGAATATATGCCGCTCACGCCCATGTTTGAGAAGAGCCTGGACATGAATGTGAGGTATTTTGGCTGAGGATAGAATCCTGCAAGGGAGCTGTAATCACTGAAAGATGGAGAAGTCTGCTCTGACAGTTCTTTCATGGAGCGGATCGCTTCTTCTGCTATAGCTGTCTTATCCGGATAGATGAACTGATCCTCAGAACCGCTGAGGGCTGTTTCCTGGTTTTCCTGAAGCTTGCTGATCGACAGCTCGCAGAATCCTGTCAGGTCTTCTTCCGTGAATTCTGCTGCCTCGAAAGCTTCTCTGTCAACGAACGGATCTCTGTAGTAATTCACTCCGCAGTTTGCTTCGTACATGAATATAAGGACAGAGGCGAGCGTCAGAATATGCAGCACAAAACGTCTCAGCGGATGAGAACCACTGACTCTCCGGGATCTTCGTATAACTGCTATCAGATCAATGATTATCAGTACAGGAAGAAGGACGCACAGCATTTCGGCAACTGAAAAGGATGCCATACCTGTCAGTCTTCCCAGACTGCCCTGGATCACAGGATATATAGTCGTGCTGTACCACTGCGCGAAGCCTGGCACCATCCTGGACGCAGCAGAAAGGATCCCCGCAGCTGCGAGGAATATGACCGATATACATAATAAACGTTTTGCACTGTGGTTCTGCTTATCCATACTATTCAGATTTTACCCTAACAGTCGGGAATTTGACAGCTTTTGTATGCTATCATACTGACATGAGTATGAATGAAATAAACGATAGAATTGAAAAGGCAGAGCGCTACATTCTCGTTGCTGTCGCGACGGGCGATGAGGAGAAGGCGTGGACGTCTCTCGATGAGCTGGCTGAACTTCTGGATACCGCCGGCGGTGAGACCGCGTGCCAGGTGGTGCAGAATCTGCAGCATCCTGACAGAGGCACGTATATAGGCAGGGGCAAAGCTCTTGAGATCCGTGACATGCTTGAAGTCCAGGAAGCGGCAGGCATCATCTGCGATGATGAGCTGTCACCGTCGCAGCTCAGGAATCTGTCCGATCTGATCGATGCCAAGGTCCTCGACAGGACGATGCTTATTCTGGATATTTTTGCCTCGCATGCGACTACAAGAGAGGGCAAAACGCAGGTAGAAATAGCTCAGCTCAAGTACCGGTACTCCAGGCTGAGAGGCATGGGAGATGCTCTTTCAAGGCTGGGCGCGGGTATCGGAACGAGAGGCCCTGGTGAGACCAAGCTCGAGACTGACAGGCGTGTCATACAGAAGCGGATCAAGATACTCTCAGATGACATCGAGGACATGAAACGTGCGCGCAATACGACACGCAGGAAGAGGACTTCAAATGCAGTTCCGACAGCAGCTATCGTCGGATACACGAATGCCGGAAAGTCCACGCTCCTGAACAGGCTGACAGCTTCTGATGTGCTGTCGGAGGACAAGCTGTTCGCGACGCTCGATCCGACCACGAGGACTGCCGTTTTGCCTGACGGACAGACAGTGCTTTTCACAGATACCGTAGGTTTCATAAACAAGCTCCCGCATAATCTCATCGATGCCTTCAGAAGTACGCTTGAAGAAGCAAAATACGCGGATATCATCGTACAGGTCGTTGACGCCTCAGATGAGAACTCAGAGCTTCACATGAAGGTCGTAAGGGATACGCTGAAGGAGCTGGAAATAACAGGAAAGCCTGTCATCACTGTATGGAACAAGTGTGATCTGACTGACGGGACGTACAGGGACTTTGAGGCCGATGCTTCTGTAAAGATATCTGCGCGTACCGGAATGGGGCTTGATGACTTTTATGATGCTCTTACTGAGATACTGAAAAAGAGCCGCGTTATGATCGACACTGTCATTCCGTATAAGGATGCATCCGTCATTGCAGAGATAAGGAAGTACGGACAGCTTCTCAGCGAAGAGTTCGAAGAAGACGGGACACACGTTAAGGCATATGTGCCGAGGGCACTTGCAGAGAAGAGAGGGCTGACAGGAAAGAGATAACAGCATCAGACTCAGACCTTCAGACAGCGGCAGAACTGCCTTTTAACTGAAGTATCTGGCAGATTTAACGCAAAACGCCGGAAATCCAATGGATTCCGGCGTTATTTTGATGCCGAAATCTGTACTGAAATGAAGTTTCTGCTGGGTTATATTCTCCATACGGAAAGGAGTGAGCCGTATGAGAGTCGGAATGATGATACGCGATACTGAATACCGCGATGCTCTGATCGAGATGATAGCAGACATGGATAAAGACGTATTCATTGAGATCGCAGGATCAGGGAGCATCAGAAAAGATGCTGTCATTCTGACTGACA
>CACWYF010000087.1 GCA_902765035.1 uncultured Eubacteriales bacterium | reverse complement strand
CATATCTTGGAGGTCTCTATCTGTCCGTTCTCGATAGGATAGATTGCCGCCTTGCCCGCCTTGGCAGGAACGAATTCGACAGGGATCCCTGTATCTATATTGTCGAGCTGGATGTTCTCTTCATCCAGCCACTGCTCGACCTCACGGAAAGTGAGGGCGATGTCCGGATAGCCCGGGTGCTCGTCTGCTTCAAGCTTCTTGGCGATGCAAGGTCCGATGAATACGATAACTATGTCATTGCCGTACAGATGCCTCAGATAAGCGCTGTGCGTCTGGAGCGGTGACGGTACCGGCGCGAGCTTGGAGATATACTCCGGAAAGTATTTCTTGACCAGCTCGACTACAGACGGGCATGCTGTCGAAATAAAGTTCGCTGAGCCGTGCTCAATAACGTACATGTCAAGTGCCTGTGATACGAGTGCAGCTCCGATTGCAGTCTCTGAGACGGCATCGAAACCGAGCTTGTAGAGGGCGCGGACAAAATTCTCCTCGTACCCGTAGAACTCGGATACATATGACGGCGCGAGAGATACGATGACTTTGCGCTTCGACATGAAGGCCATCTCGACTCTGTCGACATCATTCCGTATCTGCTTGACTCCGTTAGGACATTCATTGACGCAGGTGCCGCAGAATGTGCATCTGTCGTGCAGGATCAGAGCGTGGGCGTCCTTGATCTGGATGGCTTTGACCGGGCACGTCCTGACGCACTTGTAGCAGTCGCGGCAGTTGTTTATCTCGGTATAAATAGGGTATCTGCTTACTATGCTCATTTTTTTCATCCCTTCTGGCAGACGGTGCGTACTTATCCGCTGATATGTGACGCTGTGTCTGCTGTACATAAGTGAAATCAACATCTACAGTATGTTTAATAATAATATCACAAACCAATAAGGATAAGTAGCGGGAATGCACCTTTGCACATGCCGTAATGGCGAATTATTCTGTTAGTCTATTCAAATATGTGATATACTTACCGCAACTATGAGAAATTTCCTGAAAGGGGTAAGACTATGGCATTTGCAACAGCTGAAGAATATAAGGACATGGCCGGCAATTTCATCCATGACATAATCGATGAAGACCTTAAGACCGGTAAACATAAGGAAATCGTAACGAGATTCCCGCCGGAACCTAACGGATATCTGCATATCGGACACGCTAAGTCCCTCTGCCTCAATTTCGGCACAGCACTGAAGTACGGCGGAAGATGCAACCTGAGATATGACGATACCAATCCGACCAAGGAAGACATCGAATTCGTCAAGTCAATCGAGGCTGACGTCAACTGGCTCGGATTCCAGTGGGACGAGAAACTCTGGGCTTCAGACTATTTTGACACGATGTACGAGGCGGCTGTCGAACTCATCAAGCAGGGCAAGGCGTTCGTATGTGAGCTTACTCCTGATCAGATCAGAGAATACAGAGGCACACTCAAGGAACCCGGCAAGGAGAGCCCTTACAGGAACAGACCTGTAGAGGAGAACCTCGAGCTCTTCGAGAAGATGAGAGCCGGTGAGTTCGCTGACGGCGAAGTATGCCTGAGAGCGAAGATCGACATGGCAAGCCCTAACATCAACATGAGAGACCCTGTCATTTACAGAGTCGTACATGCGCCTCATCACAACACAGGGGACAAATGGTGCATCTACCCGATGTATGATTTTGCCCACCCGATCGAGGACGCTATCGAGGGAATCACTCACTCCATCTGTACACTCGAGTTCGAGGATCACAGACCGCTCTACGACTGGGTCGTAAGGGAAGTGGGCTGGTGGCCTAATCCTCCGAGACAGATCGAGTTCGCGCCTCTCAACGTAACCACCATGCTGATGAGCAAGAGATTCATCAGAAGACTTGTTGAAGAGGGTAAGGTAGAAGGCTGGGATGACCCAAGACTCTGCACACTCGCAGCTGTAAGAAGAAGAGGATATACACCGGAAGCTATCCGTAAGTTCTGCAACGACATCGGAGTATCCAAGGCTGATTCGACAATAGATATTGCACAGCTTGAGCAGTGCGTAAGAGAAGACCTGCAGCTCAAGGTGCCGGCTATCAACGTAGTCAAGAACCCGATCAAGGTCATCATCGACAACTATCCTGAGGATAAGATCGAGATGTGCACTGTTGAGAACAACAGCAAGGTGCCTGAGATGGGAACAAGAGAGATCCCGTTCGGAAGAGAACTGTGGGTCGACGGAGATGACTTCATGGAAGTCCCTGTCAAGAAGTACTTCAGACTCTTCCCGGGCAACGAGGTAAGATTCAAGGGCGCATACTTCATCACATGCAACAGCGTCGAGAAGGATGCGGACGGAAACATCATCGCGCTCCACTGCACATATGATCCGGAGACACACAGCGGCTCCGGATTCGAAGGCCGCAAGGTCAAGGGAACCATCCACTTCGTTGAGGCAAGTACAGCCGTCAAGATCCGCATCAGGGAGTACGGCTACCTGATGAAGGAAGTTGAGGAGATGAACGAAGAGACCGGCAAGATGGAGACTAAGCTGGAGTTCGATCCTGAATCGCTTCACGAGACATGGGGTTATGCAGAGCCAAGTGCAGCTGACGTAAAGCCGGGTGAAAGATTCCAGTTCTTCCGCAAGGGCTACTACATTGCAGACTCCGAGCTCACTACAGACGAGGAGAAAGTGTTCAACAGTATAGTAGGACTCAAGAGCAGCTGGAAGTGATAATACGGCGTTGGCGTAAGGAAGAAATGCTTGATCTCCGGAGGCGTAGCTCCTCCGATAGAATAAATGAAGATATGAGAGGCTGACTGCCATACGGCGGTCAGCTTTTTTGCTGATGCAGAGGATTAATGCATTTTAAGAAAAAAAGTGAGGTTTGCAGTATATACTACTGATATATGGAAAGCATACTTTACAGACTACTGAATATGGCGGAGACGTATCCGGAGATAGCGAAAGAGATGACCACCGTCATGCGGTGGTTCTTCGTGGTGCTCGCGGCATATATCCTGCTGGTATCGATCATTTCGCTGCTGACAACGAGGTGCACGCCTGAAATATGGGGATACTTCCTGGTGGAAAACGGCGGCAACTACCCGATAACTCACTGGGAGAATGTAGTGGGGCGGAGCCGCTCCGCAGACATTAATATTCCTCTGAGGACCATATCCAACAATCATGCGATAATCAACCGGCGCGATGATGAAAAATGGATAATCAAGGATCTCGGGTCGCACAACGGGACCGTGGTCAACGGGTTCAAGCTGGTGCCTAATAAACGGTACCTCATCAGCACAGGCGATGAGATCGTGATGGGCGGCGTACACTGCACGCTGGCGCCTGCAAGCGTCGAGGAGAGCAGAAACAACGAGAAAATGCGCCGTCTGGACAAGGAACCTGTGGCACCATGGAAGATACTGCTCGCGATCACTCTGTTCCAGGTGCTGACCATTGTGCAGCTGATAATAGGTATGGGGACCGACATAACAGCGGGCGCGCTGATCTGTATCGTCCTCCTGTCTGTTGTCATGTGGGCATATGTGACATTCTTCAAGGCGATGGGCAGCAGGGGCTTTGAAATGGAGATGATAGCGTTCTTCATTTCGACGATAAACCTTGCGGTGACCGCTTCGTGGAACCCGGGCAATACGGCAAAACAGTTTGTGGCCATGATGATGGGGCTTGCCCTAATGATATTCATGTGCATATACATGAGAGAACTGGAGAGGACGAGAAAACTCAAGCCGATGCTTATCGGCCTGTCGGTGATACTCCTTCTACTCAATCTCGCTCTCGGTACTGTCAAGTACGGTGCGGCCAACTGGATACAGATCGGAGGATTATCCATACAGCCTTCCGAGATAGTCAAGCTGGCGTTCGTATTTGTAGGTGCGGGCACGCTGGAGGAACTTTATCAGAAGAACAGCACCATTATGTATGCTGCGTTCGCGTTCTTCTGCCTTGCATGCCTGGCTATAATGGGCGACTTCGGAACGGCGCTCATATTCTTTGCAACTTACCTGATAGTCTCATTCCTTCGAAGCGGTGACCTGTCGAGAATGATTCTTACATTCGTAGGAGCTGCTCTGATGGGGCTGATGATACTCAGGTTCAAGCCTTATATTGCATCCAGATTCGCTGTCTGGGGGCATGTATGGGATTTTGCGGATAACGAAGGCTACCAGCAGACAAGGACGATGTCCTTCGGCGCAGGCGGCGGACTTCTCGGACTCGGAGCCGGCAACGGGCAGCTCAAGTATGTCGGAGCATCCAGCACTGACCTCGTTTTCGGATTCGTAATGGAGGAGTGGGGCTTTATTATAGCCGTGCTGCTGGTGCTCTGCATCATAACGCTGACTATCTTTTCTGTCATGAATATAGTAGCCGGCAGATCCACTTTCTATACGATATGCGCCTGCAGTGCTGCAACGATGTTCCTGGTACAGACTATACTGAATGTATTTGGTGCTGTGGATCTGTTCCCGCTGACAGGTGTAACATTCCCGTTCCTGTCGACAGGAGGTACGAGCATGCTTGCCTCGTGGGCGATGCTGGCATACTTCAAGGCGGCAGACATGCGGCAGTCAGCGAGTCTGGCTGTGAGAAAGGAGGCATAGGATGCGTAAACAGGAAAGACGTGCCGTTATATGCCTTCTGCTTGCATTCATCCTTTTTGCGGGAGTGGCTGTTTTCGGATCCAGGTTCATCCGTGACGGAGGCAAATGGGCGAGCTTCTACGGAAACTCGCAGATATATACTGACGGACGCATCAACAGGGGAACTGTAAGCGACCGCAACGGAGAAGTGCTCCTCGAGTGTACAAGAGACGGCTTTTTCTATAATGATAACTATGAGACCCGCCGGGCGACGGTGCATGCTGTCGGAGACCCGGGAGGGAATATAGCCAGCGGTGCAATAAATGTATTCAAGAGCCAGCTGATCGGCTATGACATACTGAACGGCACCTATGACAACTCAAGTCAGGGCAAGAAGATAAGACTGACCATCGATGCAGAGGCCAATGTCGCTGCATATGAGGCGCTTGGAGGCAGGACCGGGACGGTCGGCGTGTACAACTACAAGACGGGCGAGATCATGTGTATGGTCAGCACACCTACTTTTGACCCGGCAGACAGTCTGCCTGACGCGGATGACGGCGAGGGATACTATTTCAACAATTTCCTTGACGGCAAGATCACACCGGGCTCGACGTTCAAGCTGGTCACTGCGGCGGCTGTAATAGACAACATCGCTGACAGAGATTCCTACACATTCGACTGTGACGGAGAGAATGAATATGAAGGAACTGACTTCACAGATATCCGCTCACACGGCGAGGTCAGCTTCAAATCGGCTCTTGCGCAGTCCTGCAACGGAGCATTCGGCGAACTCACAAGAGAGGTCGGAGCCAAAACGATGCAGGAGTATGCTGAGAAGGCGGGGCTTACGGAACCTGTTGATGTGAACGGGATAACCACCGCGACGGGCTCGTTCGACTTCCCGGCAGATGACAATATCAAGCTCAGCTGGGCCGGCATCGGACAGGCTGATGACCTTGTCAATCCGTGTGCCATGATGGTCTATATGGGAGCGATCGCCAACGAAGGAGAGGCGATCCAGCCGACACTGATCAAGAGCGCGACATTCCTCAGGGAAATCACCGGCGGCAAATCGCTCGGCAGATATCTCGAGAAGGATACTGCAGCAGAGCTCCGCAGCATGATGAAGAACAACGTAGTTGAGAACTACGGTGAGGAGAACTTTGACGGCATAGATATCTATGCAAAATCCGGCACCGCAGAGACCGGCGGGTACAATCCGGATGCGTGGTTCGTAGGATTTACCGATGATGTGGATTGAAACGCCAGCAGCCCCCCCTTCACCCCCCGAGGGGGCTACAATAG
>CACWYF010000086.1 GCA_902765035.1 uncultured Eubacteriales bacterium | reverse complement strand
ATCGGCGGATGCGGTATATCGTCACTTGCCAGGACAGCCATTGCGAATGCCAGTGCAAAACCGTCGTCGGCCCCGAGTGTCGTTCCGCGTGCTCCGACGTAGTTGCCGTCCACGAAAAGGTCCAGAGGCTCCGTGTCGAAGTCGTGGTCTGAATCAAGATTCTTTGCAGCGACCATGTCCATGTGGCCCTGCATGATAACAGGTTCGCTGTCTTCATAGCCCGGAGTTCCCGGCTTGTAGATGATCACGTTGCCTGTCTCATCCTGAACATAGTCAAGCCCGTGGTCCTTAGCGAACTGCACGCAAAAAGCGCTGATCTTTTCGTCCCTGTATGTTCTTCTAGGGACCATGGACAGCGCTTCGAATTGCTCAAATACTTCCTTTGGTTCGATGTTACTCAGTACACCCATGTTATTGCTCCTTACAATGCGTCAACAGATACATTTAACAGCAGGCACATGTGCCTGCAATCCAATATTAACGCTGCAGAGCAAAAACGTAAAAGGAATTAATTGGTCATATTAGCCGAGCTGCTTGTTGCACCACTCCTGCCATGCCTTGACAGTCTTAGGTCCTCTCTCACCGTCGACCTCAACGCCGAGGAACTTCTGCATAGCCCTGGATGTGCCTGCGCCCCAGAAACCGTCAGCCTCAGCGCCGACCTTCTTCTGGATAGCCTTAATGGTCTCTTCTCCCATGATGCCGTCTTCCTTGCATCCGAGGATGTGCTGTGTAGTAGTGATGGTCTTCTTGCCCCACTCACCGTCTACAGCCAGCTTGTATGCGGAGTTAGCTGCAGCCTTGGCCTTTGCTGCTTCTGCTGCCTTTGCTGCCTCTTCTTCCTTAGCCTTGGCTTCTGCTGCAGCCTTAGCCTTTGCTTCTTCTTCAGCCTTTGCCTTAGCCTCAGCTTCAGCCTTTGCCTTAGCCTCAGCCTCTGCCTTGATCTTGGCTTCTACCTCTGCAGCCTTGGCCTTTGCTGCCTCAGCTGCTTCTGCTGCAGCATCTGCAACTGCGTTAGTCTTTACTTCAGCTGCCTTCTTTACCTCTGCCGCCTTGGTCTCTACGGCAGTCTTAGCCTTAACGCCGGCTTCCTTAGCCTTTGCTTCGGTCTCTTCCTTGGTTGACTTTTTGAACTTATCAAATAATCCCATTTTGCACCTCTTTCTGCCGGTCATTGATCAGATTACCGGCTCCATCGTCAGAATTACGATATACATAATAATTATAATCCTAAATCACCTTCTGTTCAATCACCTGCACCCACCGGCGGCACCTCCTGTGTGTATCGCCCCCTTTCGTTCTGACGCGAATACTGCGCTCTTATTTCAGGGTATATCCGTGCGGCAGATTTATGCTATTATAATAATTGACTGAGTATGTGTAATTATTCGGGAGAGAATAACTATGAAAGAAGTACGAGTTGAAGTAACTGATGAAATGATCAGGATATGGCTGAGCGGTCATATCGATTCAACCAACGCGGATGCTGTCAAAGCCGAGCTCTTCGATCAGATCGGTGATACCGCATGGCCTGTCACAGTAGACGCATCCGGACTTGAATATATATCCAGCGCGGGGCTCAGGATCCTGCTCCAGCTGCGCAAGAGACATGCAGACATGCGCATCACTGATGTAAGCCCTGAGGTCTATGAGGTATTTGACGTTACAGGCTTCACTCAGATGATGGAAGTTTCGAGAGCTTACAGGAAAGTGTCCATAGACGGCTGTGAAGTCATCGGCAAAGGAGCAAACGGCACCATTTACAGGATAGACATGGATAATGTCGTAAAGGTGTATAACAATGCGGACGCTCTTGAGGATATCCAGCATGAACGTGAAGTCGCAAGACTCGCTCTGATACTCGGCATCCCTACCGCTATCTCATACGACATAGTAAAGGTCGGTGACAGCTACGGTTCGGTATTCGAGCTTCTGAACGCAATGTCGTTCTCCAAGATCCTTGAAACTGAGCCTGAGCGCCTTGACTGGTGCGTCAGCGAGTATGTCGAGCTGCTCCGCAAGATCCATGATACAGAGGTCCCTTCAGGCAAGCTCCCTGACATGAAGAAAACAGCTCTCGGATGGGCAAAATTCATGAAGGACTATCTCCCTGAAGAGACAGGAAGCAGGCTGGTAAAACTCGTTGAGGACGTTCCGTATAACGATCACATGATCCACGGTGACTATCACACCAAGAACGTCGTGCTCACCAATGACGAGGTGCTGCTGATCGACATGGATACACTTGCAGTCGGCGACCCTGTATTCGAATTCGCATCGATATTCAATGCGCTCATCGGATTCTATGAACTGGATCATGACGGAGTAGTCGACTTCCAGGGGTTCAGCTATGACACTTCAGTCACCTTCTGGAACAAGGTCATGGCAGCCTATGCGGGAACTGACGATGCTTCAGTGATCGAAAGCCTTACCGACCGGGCACGCATTGTAGGCTACACCCGCCTTATAAGAAGATCCATCAGAAGAGGCGGACTTGAAGATGCACAGAAGAAAAAAGAGATCGACCACTGGACGGAAGAGCTCACGGAGCTTGTCGATAAGATAGACAGTCTGTCATATAACGCATGACATCCGGCATCACAAAAGCCTTCAGCACGTCAGTGCCGAAGGCTTTTTTCATGTCTTCTTTCTGTTCCCTTCTGCCGGGAAGTATCAGTGCCAGTCTGACTCCTTCTGTGTATCAGTTCTCCGGTGATCCGCAATCAGATACGGCCTACCGGTATTGTAGCATCAGTCTGATAATTATCGCGATATTCCGGCTCATTCTCCCGCTGTTCCGGTTCATTCTGCCGCTGCAGGTCTGCTGTCTTCTGAAAAAAGCACGAGTCCACCGCGCCTTATGTGCCCTGTGTCCCACAGTCTCCTGAGATCAAGCCACTCGTACGAGCTGTATGTGACAGCCTTCACGAGCATGATGCCCTGGTCCTGCACATCATATCCGTTTATAAGAAACCAGTGCCAGTTGTAGTCGGAAAATCTCCTGTCCCTGTGATTGAGTATGAGTGTCGGGACCGGATATCCCGCATCGATCTGACGCCTGACCGCCTCCGCCGCAGCTTCGTACGGTTCGGTGCCTTCCAGAGTCGTCATCGAGACAGAATCCACTCCCCTGTCTCTCAGATATTTTGCGTATCCGTCCACGAATATCTCCGTCCTGTCGATCCCGGACATCCGCGGCCACAGGTACTTCTCCATTATGTGCGCAAAATCCACATAATCGCGTTTTGAGAGCCTGTGCACATCAAAAGGGTATATTCCCTCTATTCCGAGATTCAGCGCAAAATACAGGCTGCTGTCGCAAGCTGTCTCCGCACCGCATCCGCCGATACGCATCATAAACGAACGGAACCAGTCCTGATTGCCGCCGTATGAATTGCCTATGTAGAAATGTTCAAGCTCCCTTCTGCGCATGCGGATCCTTTCTGACTGTTATAAGCACTCCGATGAACACCAGCACGATCCCTGCTACCTGCCTCAGACTTATCGACTCACCGAGCATCAGATATGAGAACAGCGCCACGAATACCGGCTGCGAAGCGTAGATAAGTGTCGTGTGCCCGGCCGTGCTCAGCTTCTCTGCTGTCGTCTGGAGTATGAATCCGAGCGCTCCGCACCCGAGTGCCAGATACAGCAGCTGACCCCAGCCTGCAGCGCTTGCAGGAAGCCTGAGTCCGTCCTCAAGAATGAGAGAGAATATGAATCCGTAAACGGAAACGAATATGAGCTGGAATGTGCCAAGCAGCACCGGATCATCCTCTCTTGCATATCTCTCAGTGTACAGCATCTGGAATGAATAGAAGAATGCGCTCATTATGCACACGCAGTCTCCCCTGTTCAGTGTAAAGTCACCCGACAGGCACATGAGTCCTACGCCTGTAAGGGTTATGAATATGCTGATGACATGAGCCCTGTCAGGCGGAACCTTCTCCTGCGCGAAGATTATGAGCGGTGTGAAGAAAGCCACCAGGCTCATCATGAAGCCGGCATTGGATGCCGTGGTATATTTGCAGCCTACTACCATGCACAGGTATGAGAGAAACAGGAATGTCCCCAGGATGAATGCATGAATGGATGTCCTGCGGTCGAGGTTCCTGTACCGCCTGAAGAAAATAACAAAGCAGGCAGCGAACGCAATAAGGAATCTCAGCGCGACCATATTGAATACATCAAGCTCTGCAAGTATCTGTTTGGAGAATATGGTCATCGCGCCGAATATCATCGTCGCTGCCAGCATCATCATATCGCCTGCTAAATAGTTCGGCTTTTTCATTCCTGTTCTTTCTTTTTGCGGGTCCCCGTCCTTCCGGAAGGCTTCTCTGAAGCCTTTGCAGCCTCCGCTGCTGCCTTCGCTTCTGCTTTCAGTCTGGCCTCCCTGCGCTCGAGATACCTGTCAAACTGTATCTTGATGAGCGCTGCCGTAGGCACTGCGATGAGCATTCCGACAAATCCTCCGACTGCACCGCCGCCGATCAGTGCCGCAACTACAAGCAGCGGATGCACCTTGACATTGCTGCTGAGAAGTCTCGGATTGATGATATTTCCATCGACGAACAGAAGGATCGCAAGCACGACGGCTCCTGCGATGAATTTTGCCCACGCTCCGGTCGGAATGCATACCAGCGCCAGAGTGAGATAGCCTATAACAGGTCCGACATACGGAATGAGATTGCCGACTCCCGTCAGGACGCCGACTACCATGCCGTTAGGTACGCCGATAACCATCATCGAGACGGTTGTCATAACTCCTATGATCGCCGCATCGACGAACTGTCCTCTGATATATCCGGAGAAAACTCTGTCCGCGTCTGCCAGAAAACGCCTCAGCCCGGCACGTGAACTATTGTCTGAAAGCACATTCAGGACACGCATCCAGTACGTGCTGATCCTGCCGTTGTCAAGCATGAAGTAGATCGCAAATATGACTCCGAACAGAAGTCCTGATGCGATATTGCTGATCCCGTTGACTATCGCACCCGCTATCTTACTGATACGCTCAGCCGAGATCCCGAACATTCCGAGATACTCTTCGAGTTTTGCCGTGAATGATGCAAAATCATTCTGCATGTATGATATCAGGCTGTTGATATCCGCCGCGCTGATCGTACCGACGGTCCTGACAAGTGTGAATATGAGTATCCCCAGTATCCCGAATACTATAAACAGAGCCAGCGCTATGCTGAGAACTACCGAACCCGTCCTGGCAAACTTTTCAAACCCTCTTTCAGTGAAGAATTTCTCCAGCTTTTTCACTACCGGCCGCAGCAGATAGCTTATGATGCCGCCCAGTATGATCGGTCTCAGCACTGCCATAAAGAGGGTCCATGCCACGGACCACACGCCTCTTGTGCTATACAGGATGTACAGGACAAGCGCAGTTATGATGACTGTTATCGCTGCATAAGTACACAGCTTGATGTATTTCTGATCAAAACTTATCTGAGGTCGTTTCATTTACTTCTTTCCTCTAATCTTTTATCTGTCAACTGAGCGATGTCCATATCACCAGGATGAGCCAGACTGCCCCAGCTATCTCGCACACTCTGTTTGCCATCCGGTCAGCATAGAATATCCCGAGGCTCACGCCTTTTTTCGCCGGATAGAATAATCTTACCCGCTTTTTGTTCGTTATATCAAGCAGAATATGCGTAATGAATGCGATTGCAAAAGGTTTTACGCACTGCGGGAGTATCAGATACAGAAAAAACGTTTCCATCGCCATCGCAGTAAGTGAATGCGAAAAGCCTCTGTGCGCGGACACATTGGCAAAGGCCACTGTCACGACGAGCCCGGCAATGCCTGCACACCACAGGTATGAGCCGCTTTCTGTGATCGTTCTGCACATTCCTGCGCCTGTGAGTCCGTCTGTAATGAGAGCGGCAGCCGTGATGACTGCTGCCAGGATCCTCTTCTTAGATGCATCGTTTCTT
>CACWYF010000085.1 GCA_902765035.1 uncultured Eubacteriales bacterium | reverse complement strand
TTCTTCATAATTAACTGTTGACATGGGTGATAGCCATGAGTAGAATAGTAGAGGTGATTGGCACTCGAACGTCAAGAGTGCTAACAAATAACAAGAACTAGGAGGCAAAACAATGAGTATCGGAATCAAGCCACTCGGAGCAAGAGTTGTTATAAAGAAGATGGAAGCTGAAGAGAAGACCGAAGCAGGACTGCTCCTCTCCGGCAGCGCTAAGGAAAAGCCGCAGCAGGCTGAAGTTCTCGCAGTAGGCCCTGGAACAAAGGATGAGCCGATGGAGCTCAAGGTCGGTGACATCGTAGTATTCAGCAGATACGGCGGCAGCGAGCTGAAGTATCACGGTGTTGAATACACCATCATCAACCAGAAGGACATTCTCGCAACGATCGAGAAATAAGAATCGTCAAAAATGACTCACTAAGGAGGATTTAAATAGAAATGGCTAAGGAACTTTATTACGGCGAGGAATCAAGAAGAAAGCTGCTTGCCGGAGTAGACAAGCTGGCAGACACAGTTAAGATCACACTCGGACCTAAGGGCAGAAACGTCCTGATCGAGAAGTCATACGGATCACCGCTGATCACCAACGACGGTGTCAGCATCGCAAGAGAGATCGAGCTTGAGGACCAGGTAGAGAACATGGGAGCTCAGCTCGTAAAGGAAGTAGCTACCAAGACTAATGATGTAGCCGGCGACGGTACAACAACAGCTACTCTGCTTGCACAGAGCATCATCAGAGAGGGATTCAAGAATGTTACAGCAGGTGCTAACCCGATGATCCTGAAGAAGGGAATCGCAGGCGCTGTAGATGCTGCTGTTGATTACCTCAAGAGCACAGCCAAGATCGTAGACGACAAGGAATCCATCGCACAGGTCGCTTCCGTTTCCGCTAACGACGCAGAGATCGGTGAGCTGATCGCTGAGGCTATGGAGAAGGTCGGCAAGGACGGTGTCATCACTGTTGAAGAGTCCAAGACACTCGGAACTACACTCGACGTAGTTGAGGGTATGCAGTTCGACAGAGGATACCTTTCACCATACATGGCTAACAATGAGAAGATGGAAGCTGTCATGAGCAAACCATACATCCTGCTCACAGACAAGAAGATCAGCAGCATCCAGGATATCATCCCGCTGCTCGAGGGAATCATGAAGGCCGGCAGAAGCCTTCTCATCGTAGCTGAGGATGTTGACGGCGAGGCTCTTGCAACTCTCGTACTCAACAAGCTGAGAGGAACACTCGACGTAGTAGCTGTAAAGGCTCCTGGATTCGGCGACAGACGTAAGGCAATGATGGAAGACATCGCTATCCTTACAGGCGGCGTAGTTATCTCTGAGGAACTCGGATACGAGCTCAAGGAAGCTACTATCGACATGCTCGGACAGGCTGAGACAGTCAAGGTCAACAAGGACAACACTGTTATCGTTAACGGCGCTGGCCGCAAGGATGAGCTTGATGCAAGGATCGCTCAGATCAAGGCATCCATCGAAGAGACCACATCTGAATTCGATAAGGAAAAGCTTCAGGAGAGACTTGCCAAGCTGTCAGGCGGCGTAGCTGTTATCAACGCAGGTGCTGCAACTGAGACAGAGCTCAAGGAGAAGAAGCTGAGACTCGAGGACGCTCTCAACGCAACAAGAGCTGCTGTTGAAGAGGGTATCGTAGCAGGCGGCGGCGTATCCCTGATCAGAGCTATCGAGGCTGTAAAGGCTTATGCAGACAAGCAGGAAGGCGACATGAAGACAGGTGCCAAGATCGTAGAGAGAGCACTTGAGGAGCCTGTAAGACAGATCGCTACAAACGCAGGATTCGACGGTGCTGTAATCGTAGCTGAGGTCAAGAAGGCTGAAGGCAATGTCGGATTCAACGCAGCAAATGAAGAGTATCAGGATATGATCAAGGCCGGTATCGTTGACCCTGTAAAGGTAACAAGATCCGCACTCCAGAATGCTTCTTCAGTAGCAGGAATGCTCCTGACAACAGAGGCAGGCATCACACAGATCAAGGAACCTGAACCACCAATGCCACAGGGCGGCGGAATGGGAATGATGTAAGCATTTCTTAAATCATAACGCCGTTGGCGAATAATCTGCTCGAACAATAGCTGAGGCGCTCATCTGAGCGCCTCTTTTTTGGTATCGAAAGTGGTGCGGGCTGCTGCAACTGGAAGGGACTACAATATCTGCAGTTATTCGTAATAAACGAGGACCACTGACAGTCACTCCTTCACAGAGAACGAATGGATGCAGAAAATATTAGTCAAATCTAACTTCTCAAAAATGCTTTATTTTGCATTTTATTAGTGATATAGTGGGTAAAAATCAATGAAAATCAGAAATAATTAGAGAAGACTAACTCTCTAAAATGCGTGCTTTTCTGGTCAGATAACCATGAGAAAGCACTTACACCAACTACCACTTAATGTTTCTACCCCTAAGATCACAGAAAGAGGTGCAAAATGGCAACAGTTCTCAAGGAACCATCAAGAACTTTCAACGAATATCTTCTCATCCCAGGGTATTCCAGCGCTGAGGCAAGACCTGAAAATGTTTCTCTCAGGACTCCGATTGTCAAATACAGAAAGGGCGAGGAAGCTTCACTGTATATGAACATCCCGCTGACATCTGCTGTAATGCAGGCTGTATCCGATGACGGGATGGCTGTAGCACTCGCTAAGGAAGGCGGTATCGCATTCATATTCGGCTCACAGTCCATCGAGAGCCAGGCTGCAATGGTCAGAAAGGCCAAGAGCTATAAGGCAGGATTCGTACCGAGCGATTCCAATCTGAAGCCTGATGCAACTCTTCAGGACGTACTTGATCTGAAGGCTGAGAAGGGACACTCCACTATTGCTATCACTGAGGACGGGACTTCCGACGGAAAGCTCCTCGGTATCGTGACAAGCCGTGACTACAGACTCTCGAGAATGGACCTTGCGACACCTGTAAATGAGTTCATGACACCTTTCGACAAGCTGATCTACGGCAAGGACGGCATCACACTTTCAGAGGCCAATGATATCATCTGGGACAACAAGCTCAACCAGCTGCCGATCGTTGATGACAACCAGAGACTGACAGCCTTTGTATTCCGTAAGGACTATGATTCCCACAAGGAGCATCCGAATGAACTCCTCGACGCTGACAAGAGATACGTAGTAGGCGCCGGAATCAATACAAGAGACTTCAAGGAAAGAGTTCCTGCACTTCTCGAGGCGGGAGTCGATGTAATGACTATCGACTCATCCGAGGGCTATTCGGAATGGCAGGCAATCACACTCAAGTGGATCAGAGACACATACGGTGATTCCGTAAAGGTCGGAGCAGGAAACGTTGTAGACGCTGACGGATTCAACTTCCTTGCTGACTGCGGTGCAGACTTCATCAAGGTAGGTATCGGCGGCGGCTCCATCTGCATCACAAGAGAGCAGAAGGGTATCGGAAGAGGACAGGCTTCTGCAGTACTCGAGGTCGCACAGGCAAGAGATGAGTACTTCAAGAAGACAGGCGTTTATATTCCTATCTGCTCTGACGGCGGAATCGTTTATGACTACCACATGACGCTCGCACTCGCAATGGGCGCAGACTTCATCATGCTCGGAAGATATTTTGCCCGCTTCGAAGAGTCGCCATCAAGAAGACTCATGCTCAACGGCAGCTATGTCAAGGAGTACTGGGGTGAAGGTTCCGCAAGAGCCCGCAACTGGCAGAGATACGACCTCGGCGGAGATGCCAAGCTCAAGTTCGAGGAAGGCGTTGACTCATATGTACCTTATGCAGGACCGCTCCATGACAACGTTGAGCTGTCACTCATGAAGGTCAAGTCGACAATGTGCAACTGCGGAGTTCTTTCGATCCCTGAGCTGCACAAGAATGCAAAACTGACACTCGTTTCTGCTGTAAGTATCGTAGAAGGCGGCGCACATGACGTCATCCAGAGAGAGAGCAGCCGCACTGAGAAGTAAGACATTGAGAAGTAAGACATTCCGGAATCCGGAATAAGTTTTGTTATAAACAAAAAATGATTTCGTGCAGAGTAGACTGCGGAGCGTTAAGTGCCCGGTGAACAGGGAGTTGTCACCAGGACGAAAAGGAGTGCCATTGTAATGACACTGATCCTTGCGGTTCCGCGGCCGATTCCCGCTGCTACGTCTAAAGCGTCAGAGCGCCTCCGATGTAGTAATGGAGAGAATACTGCAGAGGAGGTGCTTTTTTATGTACAAAGACAGTTCCAACAGGAATACGGCAGAAGAAGAAAAAAAGAATACAAAGAATACCGGAGAGAGAAAAAAGGAAAACCGCGGCCAGGGTGATCTGACAGCCCCGTTTCGTGATATTCATGTTTTGACAAATGCGGGACTCCTGACAGCAGCGGCCATTGTCCTTGGCTTTTTCAAGATTCCGCTGACCGACATCATCGAGATCCGGTTTGCTTCGCTTCCTGTCGCGATCGCTGGATATCTGTTCGGACCTGTTATCGGGGGAGCAGTGGGCGCCCTCTCTGATCTGGGAGGATACTTTCTCAAACCGACCGGCCCGTTTTTCCCCGGCTTCACGATCACTTCCATGGTGTCCGGCATTATCTTCGGATTAATGCTTCACGGGAGAAAACCGACACTGCAGCGGATCCTTGCCGCCCAGATCGTCTATACGGTGATCTGCGGCATCCTGCTCAACAGTATCTGGCTGTCCATGTTATATGGAAACGGCTTTATCGCGGTCCTTTCCGCAAGGCTTGTGAAGGAGCTGGTGATGATCCCTGTCCAGACCCTGATGCTGGCGGCCATTATGGAACCGATCCGCAGGTTCCGCTATGCATGACAGCATGACATTTCGGATCACCCGAAGCGCCATTTCCTGCGTGAAAACCTGTACCAGATTTGCGCTGTGCAGAAAGAAATGTTATAAATGATGTAAACGCAAAAAGAGTGGTATAAGTTTTAAAAGGTATCGCTAAAAGTAATGCTGTAAAAAATCCACACAGACAAGAATAAGGCGCATAAAAAGAAGTGGACTGCAGCCGGAACAGATTAAACCGGAACAGATTAAAGCTGAAAAGACAGGAGGTTGACCTGAAGGTATGAATGAAAACAATCAGGAAATGATGGATGTATTTTTAAACAGACGCAGCATCCGCAGCTACACCGGCGAACCGGTGCCGATGGAGAAACTCAACCAGATCATCATGGCGGGCCTTTCCTCTGCTTCCAGCAGATCCATAAGGCCCTGGGATCTGATCGTTGTCCGTGACAAAAATATGCTGATCAATTTGTCCGGATGCCGCCTGAAGGGATCCTCCCGTATGCTGGCAGGCGCGGATGCCGCCATCATTGTGGTGGGGAATGAAGAACTGTCGGATACCTGGATCGAGGACTGCAGCGTTGTCATGGCCAACATGCACCTGATGGCGTCTGCCCTCGGCGTGGGAAGCTGCTGGATCCAGGGCAGGGGCAGAGACGCGATCGACGGAGAGAGCACAGAGGACTTTATTCGCAACTTCCTGCAGTTCCCCGCAGAGTGCCGCCTCGAAGCGATCCTCTCCCTGGGTATGCCGGATGAACAGATTCCTGCCCGGAGTATGGAGGAACTTCCTTTCAGCAAGGTACATATCAATAAATACTGATTAAAGACAGAAAAACCGGATCGGCCGCGGAACCGGGAGACAGAATGATCCTGAGCGGCCGCGGAAACGGCAGCAGGAATAATCCTGAACGGTTACGGAACCGGGAGACAGAAAACAGGAGAGGATAAGAGGATTTGGGCGCAATCATTCAACAGTTTTTAAAATTCGGCGTCGTCGGCGCCCTGTGCTTTGTGATCGATACAGGGCTGTATACGATATGCAATTTCATAGGGATCCCTTATCTGATCTCAGGTGTGATCGGTTTTTCCATCTCGGTCATTGTCAATTATCTGCTCAGCATGAAATACGTCTTTGTCCGCAGAGACGACCTGTCCAGAA
>CACWYF010000084.1 GCA_902765035.1 uncultured Eubacteriales bacterium | reverse complement strand
ACTCTGTCGAAGTCGAGGTTCTTGAATGAGTCATATGGGAACGGAGAAACAGTAACAGGTCTGATCAGACCGGCCTTGATGCCCTGTGCTCTCAGTTCTCTGATGACAGCCTTGGAGATACGGGCGGAAATTCCGTATGCTGCGAAAACGATCTCAGCATCGTCCATCATGAATTCTTCAACTCTGATGTCCTTGTCCCATGTCTCATACAGTGCAGCAGCTTCGATGTTGGCCTGCTCCTGTCCGTCTCCGACTGAACCAGGTCTGCAGTATGCCTGCTGTCCCAGAGGGTGGCCTACGATAGCTCTAGGCATGAATTTTGCTCTGCACTCTGCGAGCTCCTCGTCGCTCTTCATAGGAGGAAGTACTACAGGCTCCATCATGGTTCCCATAACACCGTCTGTGAGGACGAGTACAGGGTTCTGGTCTCTTTCAGCAAGGTCATATGCCTCGTATACCATGTCAACGCACTCCTGAACTGAGTCAGGTGCAAGTACAATCATTCTGAATCCGCCGTTGCCGGATGCCTTGGTTGCCTGCATGTAGTCCTGCTGTGCAGGCTGGATAGCTCCGATTCCAGGGCCGCCTCTCTGAACGTTTACGTATACCATAGGAATACGTGCGGAAGCGCAGTAGGAAACGCCCTCACTGTAAAGGGAGATACCGCATGAAGAAGATGAGCTCATTGCTCTGATGCCTGTGGAAGCTGCACCGTACAGCATGTTTACGGAAGCTACTTCGCTTTCGCCCTGTACGAAATGACCGCCTACCTCAGGAAGTCTTCTTGCCATGTACTCAGGAATCTCATTCTGCGGAGTGATAGGATAGCCTGCAAAGAAGCGGCATCCTGCTCTTACAGCAGCCTCAGCGATTGCCTCGGTGCCTTTCATAAATACACGTTCTGCCATATCAGTCTCCTTTCCTATCTCCATACCTCAATTGCGGATTCCGGACAGATCTGAGCGCACATCGCACAACCGATGCAGTCCTCAGGTCTTGCGGAAACAGCATAGAGGTAACCCTTGGAGTTAACGTCGCTGCCGATCTCAAGGCACTTCTTAGGGCATGAGATCACGCAGTAGGAGCATGATTTGCAAGCTTCTGTTGTGATTTCGATTCTTGCCATTAAATTCCCTCCTTAAGCTTTAAGTAACAATATCTATTTAATCAACCCATGAATAGGTCAGGAAGAGATCGAGCGGTACAAGAGACTTATCTGTTCTTTCCCTGACCTCATCGTAGATGTCTCTCCGAACACATGCGCTGTTCACGACAGTAAAGCCGTCAAGCAGTTCGTCAATACGATCCAGCCCCTCCATGAATTCATTAACAGTGGTTGCGTAACCCAGATTAGGGTTGCCGAGAATATATATGTGGTCCAGTCTCATGGATCCGAGTATGTGCTTCATTGTGCCGTCTATGGCATCGACACTCTTGGTCCACGGCCTGTAAGGATTGATGATGTATACAGGCACAGCATCGTCCTTACTGAGAAGGTCGCTGTATGCCCCGGCGAATTTGGCTGCCTGATGGCCGCCGCCTATATCGAGCAGAGTGTAGTTGTCGCTGACGAGTGACACCCTTACTCCGCCGACCATTACAGGTGCGTCAAGATACTGATCCTGATAAAAAATGTTGACACCGCGCTTTGCAAAATCCTCCTGCATGTCACGGGACCTGTACAGAGGCTTGGTCTGATCGAGGTCGAACAGGTCCACCTGCTTTCCCGTCTGCTGAGCGAGCTTGTTTGCAATATTAAGGACTATCTCACTCTTTCCGCTTCCGGCTTCCCCGATGAAGACAAAGTTCTTCTTCTCCTTCATCAGATCGTCGAATGTTTTGTCCGCTTCATAAAAAAGTCCCACCGGTATCACCTCTTTACAAAAAATAGCTGTCCCGAAGACGGAGCAGCCTGATTCCATAGTATCAATTGGTTATATTGACAGGTGCAGCTTCCGTATTGCTTTGTTCAAAACAAGATACATCGTCTGACCACTATTTTTATACTATATTTGTAGTGCATAATTCAAGTATATTGAACGTCCGGTAATGTGTTTTTATTGTGAAATATGCTCAGCATCTGTATTATTTTCATGATAACGGCGTTTACCTATAATGATCAGCTAAAAAAGGAGCATCAGCGTGAGAATACTCAGCATCACCGCACAGAAGCCGCATTCCACAGGCAGCGGCACATATATGACCGAGCTCGTCCGCTCATGGGCCCGTGCCGGCCACAGGCAGGCAGTCGTATGCGGCATATATCCCGATGATCCCGTGGACTTTCCGGAAGGCGTCGCATGCTATCCGGTGTTCTTTACCGATACGGCATCTGCACAGCCTGCATCAGAGGGAAGTCTTTTTGCACCGTGCAAGGTGAAGGCCGGCTCAGCGGTCAGGGGCCTGCCTTATCCTGTAGTCGGGATGTCCGACATCATGCCGTACACATCCACCAGATACAGAGATCTGACGCCCCATATGATAAATCAGTTCGAGGATGCATTCATAAATGCAGTCAGCCGTGCTGTCGCCGAACTCGACCCTGACCTTATCGTATGCCATCACCTCTTCCTTCTGACCGCTCTTGTCAGGAAGCATTTCCCTGACAGGAAGATATACGGGATCTCTCACGGTACCGATCTCAGACAGATGGTCAACTGTGATAACCTCCGTGAGTTCGTCAGACCGGAGATCTCACGCATAGACAAAGCACTCGCGCTCCAAGAGGAACAGAAGAACACCATAATGGAAATGTTCGGTCTGCCGGAGAGCAGGGTCACCGTCATAGGCAGCGGGTATAACGACGCATTATTCAATAAGGACGGCAGAGCCGGCAGGGATGATCTGCAGCAGTATGCGGGTGATGATGAGGTCCCTGTCATGATATGCTACGCAGGCAAAATGAGCAGGCCCAAGGGCGTACCTCAGCTCCTTGATGCACTGGAGACTCTTGCAGCTGACCAGGCTGTACCGTTTTTTGAGGTCACTCTCGCAGGCGGATGCCAGGATGAGGAAGTCCGCAGAAGGCTCGACACTCTGCCTGACAATATAACCTGGCTCGGCCAGATATCCCAGGATCACCTGGCACAGATATTCAGATACAGTGATATATTCGTGCTCCCTTCGTTCTTCGAAGGACTGCCTCTCGTCCTGATCGAGGCCATGGCTTCAGGAGCAGTTCCGGTCAGCACTGACCTGCCGGGTGTGCGTCCGTGGATAGAATCCAATGTACCGCATAATAACGTCCGGTTCGTTCCGATGCCCGAGATGGCAACCATAGATACCCCGACCGGCAATGGTCTGAAACAGTTCACTGAAGATCTTACCGGAACACTGCGCAGACTGATCATAGATATTAAAAACGGATCACTTTCAGGACCAGCTCCTGATACATCGGGTATCACATGGAGAGGCGTAGCGGACAGGATACTGTCGCTGTAGCAGGTCACTTTCGAGTAAACATGCATTCCGGCTGACTATAATTATCAAAAACAAATAACCACGGAGTCCGTCTGAACGGATACTCCGTGGTTTTGATATCTGATCATTTTCTCAGCCTGTTATTCTTCGTCATCCTCAGGCTTGCTGTCAAAATCCAGAATGTTCCTTGCCCTTATCTCGATCGCCTCTGCGACCCTGAAAGCAACCTGAAGTGAAGGCCCGGTAAACACCGCTCCGTGGTGAGGAATGACAGCTGCATGAGTGTCCAGCATTGTCTCGACAACGGCTTCCGCAAGCTCTGCAGAACCGGCGCGCGCATAGCTTGTGACTCTGGTATCTCCCACGAGCCTCCTTACCTCTTCATGACCTGCTGCGAATCCCGCTTCACATGCAGCGAATGTTGAAATACCGTTGGAATGAGTGTGTATGACTGCATCGCAGTCTTCGTACTTCCTGTACAGAGCCGCATGCATCAGAGACTCGTTGCTCGGTTCCCTCTGGTTCCCGCTGTATTCAAGTGTATTGATGTCCATCCTGACTATGTCCTCAGGCTTGATGTCGAAATAGTCCATCGAGGACGGGGTGATCAGCATCTCATGGTCATTGAGACGGACTGAAAGATTGCCCCATGATCCGTATGACAGGTCCCTCTTCACCAGCTCCCTGCCCATGTCAATAAGCTGTCCTCTCAGCTCAAACTCCTTTTCCTCAAACCCGATGAAAGGGATCTTTCCCTGCTCATTTCTGTTCACGTAGTCCGAACTGAATTCTCTGCGGTAACTCTCCGCGAGCTCAGCATCGATAGGAATGGTGCCTCCGAGGAGCTTTCCGTGGATCTCAGCCTCGCAGGCCTTCTCCACTATCTGTATGCCTGCGACAGCCTTCCTGATGTTGGAGCCGGTCGCGATACCGCCCATGTCCTTCACCAGGCAGACGCTGGTATCCTCAAGTGCACCGATTATGTTCTCCGGCGATGCATCAGGCAGGACTTTAAGCTCCGCACCTGTAAGCTGAGCAAGGTCTTCGAGTGCAGTACGCACATTGCTGCCGCCCTCCGATACACTGACCATATCCGCAGTGATCCCGAAAATTACAGCATTGATGTCCTTCCTGACATTGAATACCTCTCCGAGTCCTCCGGCGCTTATCTCACAGACAACAAGATTATCCTCATTTATATCCGAAAGGAGTCCTGTTCCTCCGGACAGGATATACGTGTCATCATCAAGTCTCATCGCCGCCTGGCCGTAGAGCTTTTTGAATTTTCCATGTATGCCTCTCAAGGCATCGAGCATAAGCTCAGCACCCTGTTCGTATTTCATATCTTTCACCTGTCCCCGTCTGTATGTTCCATAACAGTCTGCACATACTTCCCCCATTGTGCACGACCATATTACAATCTCATCCTTAAATCTGCCTTAAACCCCGCCTTCATGCTGAGCGGCTATTCAAAGCAATTAATTAAGCGAAGCTTATATAACAAGCCTCGCTTAATCTGTAATCATTATATCTGCAGCGCTGTTCCGAAGCATCTTAATAATAATTAAGAAACAGCCGTATTTCTGCAAAATGCAGTCATATCAACGCATGCACTGTTTTGAATTATTTACGGTTCAAAATCGAATCCGCTGAACACGGGAACGCCTGTGTATTCCTTAGGTTCCTCCTCTCCGCGAAGGACCCTCAGGGCGCCTTCGGCAAGAGCTTCCATCTCGAAGTCCCCGCCGTATGATCTGACAGGTGCGATCCATCCGGCATACTTCCTGATGCTGTCCACGAACTCTTCATCTTTGCTGACTCCGCCTGTCAGGATTATCGCATCGACCTTACCCTCAAGAACGCAGGCATACGATCCGATGTACTTTGCCAGATTGTATGAGAAAGCATCATATACAAGTGAAGCCCACCTGTCGCCGCTGTCTCTCATCTCCTTGAGCTTAATGTTGTCATCAGTACCGGACAGGGATTTGAGGCCGCCGGTCTTTGAAACAAGAGCCTTCATATCATCATAGGTGTACTCACCTGATGTGCACATTTTTGCAAAAGGCAACATCGGAACATATCCCGATCTGTTAGGTGCCATAGGACCGTCGCCGTTTACGACGTCGTTGGCATCGACCATTCTCCCCTGCTTGTGAGCAGCTATCGAAAGGCCTCCTCCCACATGGCACACGATGAAATTGCACTCGTCATATCTCTTACCGAGCTCGGCCGCCATTCTCCTGGCAACTTCCTTCTGGTTGAGAACATGCACATGTGACTCTCTGTATATGCCCTTGATCCCGGATATCCTTGCGATATCGTCAAACTCATCCACATCCGGCGGGTCAAT
This sequence comes from uncultured Eubacteriales bacterium, assembly GCA_902765035.1. GTDB lineage: Bacteria > Bacillota > Clostridia > Peptostreptococcales > Anaerovoracaceae > Crickella. Next base: position 201 of record CACWYF010000084.1, on the reverse strand, counting down.
GACGTATGCCGGCTTGCCGAGAGCCGTCGAGAATTCGCCGATGATCTGCGAGCCGAGCACAGCAGGATGGTCTGCTATCCTTCCGGACATCGCATCCACAAGCATCTTCTGGTTCACAGGGAAGATTCCGCCCGGAGTCGACTCGAGACCGCCGGAATAAGCCGCAAAGGCATCCATGTCTCTAAGCTGGAATCCGTGGCT